>CANDKL010000018.1 GCA_947385255.1 uncultured Roseburia sp.
CTTTTCTGATATAATTCCTGTATTCAAATCTGCATCAATCGCCATCTGCTTCCCGGGCATAGCATCCAGGGTAAACCTTGCCGTTACCTCAGCAACACGCTCCGAACCTTTGTTGATGACAACAAACTGAATAATAATTAAAATAATAAACACAATCGCACCGATAATCAGGTCGTTGCCGCCTACAAAAGAACCAAACACCCTTACTACATTACCCGGATCGCCGGATGTTAAAATAGCCCTTGTAGAAGATACATTCAATGAAATACGGAATATCGTAGTAAACAGCAATAGCGTAGGGAAAAATGACATATCCAGCACTTCCCTGGCAAACAATGCATTGAACATGATGATCAGACCAAGAGAAATATTAATTGCCTGCATGGCAGACAGCAATAAGGGGGGAATCGGTACAATGAAAAAGATTACTGCTGCGAGCAAATAGAGCGCTACGCCAATGTCTGCTTTTTTCATTTCGTCTCCTCCTCCTAGTTATTTTTTAAATTATATACCATCGCCAGAACCTCGGCGACTGCCTGATAGAGCTCCGGCGGAATTTCCTGCCCGATATCTACATTTGTGTAGAGCATACGCGCCAGCGGCTTGTTTTCCACGATTTCGACATGGTTCTCCTTTGCCACCTCACGTATTTTCAGTGCCAGATAATCCTCGCCCTTCGCAAGGACTACCGGCGCTTTTGCTTCATTGGCGTCGTATTTGATCGCCACCGAAATATGCGTCGGGTTTGTAATAATGACGTCTGCCTTAGGAATATCCTGCATCATACGCCGCCTGGAAGCCTCCTGCATCCTCTGGCGCTGTTTTCCCTTAATTTCAGGATTTCCTTCTGTATTTTTATATTCGTCCTTGACCTCCTGCTTGGTCATCTTCATATCCTCATGGAACTTATGCTTCTGGTAAAACCAGTCCGCAATACCGACCACAAGATAAACCATTCCTATTTTCAGGCCGGTATCCAGAATAATCTGACCGCACAAAAGAATTGCCTGTATCAACGGAATATCATACAGAATAAATAAATCATTCGCGTTGTCCTTTACCGAGGTATAGGACACATAAGCAATCAAAAGTAATTTAACAATGGATTTGAACAGCTCAAACAGGGAATCCTTGGAAAAAATCCGCTTAAACCCATTGATCGGATTAAACTTGTCAAACTTTGGCTGCATCGGCTTTGTCGTAACCTTCCAGCCCACCTGCAAAAGATTGACCAGAAAGCAGACCGCAAAGCCCACAATCAGAAAGGGCAGCATCAGCTTTAAGGATTCCGTCAGTACCATATTCAGAAAAGAGCCGGTACTAAAGCCTGAAATTTCCTTCGCATTGTTTTTTACGAATTCCGGTATGCGCCCGTATACGAAGAGAAACACATCCCGGAATCCATTATATACAAAACCAATCAATATTTTCAAGAGTAAAAACAATACAATCAAATCGACCGCAAAGCCTAACTCCCGGCTCTTTGCTACTTTACCGTCATTCCTGGCGTCGGTCAGCCTTTTCGCCGTAGGCTCTTCTGTTTTCTCACCGCCAGGCCCATCCTTTGCAAACCACTGCAATTGATAGGGAAGGCGCAAATTATCCCATTCCGTCAATTCTCACACCCTCCAAGTACTAAGACTGAACCATTCCTTTGATCGTGTATACGATTATTTTTCTCATTTCATCAAATATAAAGTCAGATGCATGAATGAACAAATCAATTGTCAGAAACATCACAAGCAGTCCTAAAAGAACCTTTAGCTGCATACCTACCGCAAACATATTCATCTGCGGCGACACCTTTGCCATAATTCCCAGAATACAGTTCAGAATCATAATACACGCAAACACCGGAAGAATGATGCGAAAGGCAATCACAAAGGAATCGATCATATAGGTTACCATCCCCTGCAGCAGATGATCCCACTGAAACATCTGTCCGTTCACCGGTATCAGCTGATAGGAATCAGCTACGGCACGCAATATGTAATGATGCATATCTGTAATGATCAAAAGCAGGGTTACCAGATAGCTGTATAAATTGGCGCTGACGCTTGCCTGTGTCCGCATCTGCGGATTGTACTCCGTCGCCATGGAAAACCCAATATTCATGTCCAGTAAATTTCCTGCTAATAAAATAATGGAATTACAAATGTTTGCTGCAAATCCGATGAGCAATCCCGTAATTCCTTCTTTTAAGACGATAATGGAATACCCCACAATCCCGGTATATCCAAGACTTTCCTTGGGAACAATCTGAAATAACACCAGGGAAATAAACACAGACAGTCCCACCTTCAGTTTTCCCGGCGTATTCTGCATACCAAAAAACGGGGCTACCGAAACAAAACAGGATATGCGGACCAAAATCAACAAAAAATATTCAAATGAGAGCAAGGAAAAGCTATAATCTATCATAATTTAACCTAGCTTAAATATACACTAAAGTCCGTCCAGAGACGCACCATATAGCCAGACAGAATGTCTAACATCCAAGAACCCAGCAGCATAATCCCGCAAAATACTGCAAGTATCTTCGGAACAAATGTAAGGGTCTGCTCCTGAATGGAGGTTACTGTCTGAAAAATACTGATAATCAGGCCTATTACCAAGGATATCAGCAGCAAAGGCGCCGCTGCCACAATAATTGTGTAAATCGCTTCTTTTGCAATTACAATGATATCTCCCTGTGTAATCATTTCTCTTTCCTCCCATCCGTATCATCGGATACCGTTAATAAAAGGTTTTAACTAGGCTTCCGATTACCAGATTCCAGCCGTCTGCCAGAACAAATAATAAAATTTTAAATGGCAGTGATATCGTAGTCGGCGGAAGCATCATCATACCCATAGACATAAGCACGGAGGCCACCACCATATCAATGACAATAAATGGGATATAAACCAAAAACCCAATAATAAAAGCTGTACGAAGCTCGCTGATAATAAAGCTTGGAATCAGTATGGAAAAAGGAACCTCATCATAACTGTCATAGGTTTCTCCTGAAATCTGAATAAATAAATCAATGTCCTTTGTCTGCGCCTGTCCGTTCATAAATTCCCGCAGCGGCTCGCTCCCGATTTCAAGCGCCTGCTCCTGCGTAATTTCTCCTGCATCGAAGGGCTTAATCGCATTCTCATTGATATTTGTAAACACCGGCTGCATAATAAAAAATGTCAAAAACACCGCCAGGCCGACCAGCACCTGATTCGGCGGAGCCGTCTGTGTACCGACCGCAGCCCGCAGAAAATGCAGGACTACCACAATCCGCGTAAAGGACGTCAGCATAATCAGTATGGACGGCAGCAGTGAAAGAATGGTCAGTGTCAGCAAAATCCGGATCGAGCCGGACAATGTTCCTTCTCCGTTATTTAAACTGAATGTAAATCCATTTGTACTGTCAGAAGTAGCGCTTCCTGTACCCTGTCCCCTTTGATCCTCCGGATCCGCCGGATCCTCAATATCATCGACGGACGGCACTTCAATTCCCTCTACCGCCTCATCGAAATCCAGCGGGGGATTTGTCCCGGTCGCATAGACATTCTGCCCCTTTAACAGTACAATGGAGAGCACCGCTGCAAGCACTGCCAAAACCACAGATATCTTACAATATGCTTTTTTATATTTATCCATAATCTATTCCCGTCTACTTCTTCGGTATATGTTTTTTTATTTTGTCAAATATTTCTTTAAAGCTTTCTGTCATGATGTCATCCGGCAATTCTCCGGACGGCAGTTCCTTCAGCTGTTCCCTTGTCAGCTTTGTCAGCAGCCGCACCTCGTCCTTTCCGACTGCCACCACCAGATATTCGTCGCCCGCTTCTATAATCTGCACGTATTTATTCGGCGTAAGCCTTAAGGTCTCAATAATACGCAGATTCTGGTTAAAGCTGTGCGCCTTCTGATAGCCTGCAATCCAGCGCGTCGCCACATAGGTGATTCCCAGGACAAAGATAAAAATCAGCAGCACGCCCAGCAGCTGTATGAAGCTGTCAAAGGAGGAAGCCCGCGCCAACGTCATAGACTGCTAACCTACGACCTTTTTCACGGCTTCCAATACACGTTCTGCCTGGAACGGTTTTACAATGAAATCCTTAGCGCCCGACTGGATGGCCTCAATTACCATCGCCTGCTGTCCCATTGCAGAGCACATAACGATTTTGGCATTGGCGTCCATTTCTTTGATCTTCTTTAAGGCCTGGATTCCGTCCATCTCCGGCATAGTGATATCCATCAATACCAGATCCGGCTTTGTCTCATTGTATTTTTCCACAGCCTTTAAGCCGTTCTCCGCTTCCCCGGCAATGTTATAGCCGTTCTTTGTCAAAATATCCTTAATCATCATTCGCATAAATGCTGCATCATCACAAACCAAAATATTCTTTGCCATTTTCTTAATCTCCTATCCTGATTATTTTACAATTTCAGTGATCCTGATACCAAAATTCTCTTCAATTACAACTACTTCACCTTTTGCTACATATTTCCCATTGACAAGCACATCAATCGGCTCACCTGCAATTTTGTTTAATTCAATAATTGTCCCTGGTGCAAAGTCCAAAATTTCCTGAATTGATTTGCTTGTTCTTCCCAATTCAACAGTCACGTCCAAAGGCACATCCATAATCAAGTCGATATTTTCCGACTGCAGCGCAGGGCTTAATCCCTGTGCAAAGCTCTGGAATTGTGCCGGCTGTACATTGACCGGTTGAGACATCATCGGCTGTCCCATCATTGGCTGTCCTCCCATCATTGGCTGCGCCATCGGCTGTCCCATCATTGGCTGCTGGGGCATCACCGGCTGCTCCATTTGCTGTGTCATCGGCTGCGGCTGCGGTACCGGCGGCGCCGTCGGCTGCGGTTCTGCTGCCGGCATAGCCTCCTGCTGGCCTGCGGTCGACTCGGTATCCATTTCCATGTTCTTCGTAATGCTCGAGCACATCTCCCTTGCAAAGGAAAACGGATACAATTGCATAATCTGGCTGTTTACCAAATCACCGATTTCCATTCGGAATGATATCATGACAAACTCTCCTGCCAGGAAGCTGTCAATTTCCGCCCCGTTCATCGTCTCGGTCACATCGACTACATCTGCTTCCGGGGGACTGATATCAATCATTTTATTCAGCATGGATGACAATGAGGTTGCTGCCGAACCCATCATCTGGTTCATCGCCTCGCAAATTGCGCTTAAATGCAATTCGCCCAGGGGCTCCGATGTATTTGTTCCGTCCCCTCCCATCATCAAATCAGTGATTACCTTTACATCGTGTTCCTTCAATACCAGAACATTGCTTCCATCCAATCCGACTGTATACCCAATCCGGATAAATACACAGGGCCTTTCATATGCGGCTACAATATCGTCCCATGTAGCCGTGGACACAACCGGCGTTGAAATATCTACCTTTCGGTTCACCAGTGAGAAAAGCGTCGTTGCCGCCGTTCCCATGCTGATATTGGCGACCTCGCCGATTGCATCCTTTTCAGAATCAGAAAGCGGTTGCTCCGCGGTATCGGAACCTCCTGTTTCGTTTAACAGGGCATTTATTTCTTCCTGCGATAACATTCCATCCATCGTCTTATTGCTCCTCTCCGATTACTGATGTGATCCTTACTGCATACTGGTTGCCGGATGCTCCCGGTAGCGCAGTAAATTTACGTATATTGCCAACATAGATATCCAATTCCCTGTCTACCTTTGAATCCAGACGGATAATATCCCCTATCTGAAGATTGGTAAAATCCTGCACGGAAACGGTGCTTTTGCCCAGATAGGCCTTTATCGGCACCGGCGCTCTGGAAATCAGGCCCTGGATTGCTTCTGTATATTCCTGCTCGTCACTCTTCTTGATGCTCGAATACCAGAACTTGGTATTCAGCTTATCCATAATGGGCTCCAGTGTAAGGAACGGCAGGCAGATATTCATCAGACCCTCTACCTCTCCAATCCGTATGTTGATTGTCACAATCGCAATCATCTCATTCGGGGATATAATCTGGGCAAACTGAGAATTGGTCTCAATCCGTTCCAGACGCGGATGAATCTTTACTACATTTTGCCATGGTTCACTGAGCAGCTCTACGCATACCACCATAATCCGTTCTAAAATCAAAAGCTCTATTTCCGAGAAATCGCGGTCCTTCTCGAGTGGTTCGCCTACTCCGCCGAGCATACGGTCCACAATGGAATAGCCCAGCTTGGCGGCCATACCTATGATAATACTGCCGCTTAACGGCTCCATATCCACAATTCCAAGCAGTACCGGATTGATCAGCGCATTGGAAAATTCCGAATAAGTCACCGCTTCGGAATCCATCACCTCTATCTGGACGCTTTTCCTCAAATAGACCGGAAGGTTTGTGGACAACAACCTTCCATAATGTTCAAATATAATCTCCAGTGTCCTCAAATGCTCCTTCGAGAATTTGGAAGGCCTTGCAAAATCATAGTTCTTCACCGGTTTCTCCGGAGTATCTTTCATCTCCTCAACGTCCAGCTCGCCCTCATTCAATGCCCGCAGCAAACTGTCAATCTCGTTCTGGGATAACACATCACCCATGAAATTTCACCACCCGCCTAATCCGCTTTTTTCATTACTGTGAAGTAACTGTAGAAAATCCTACACTTACAATAAAATCAGAATTAAATAACTGCTGCAGTCCGGCCAGAATCGCATTCTGCACCGCCTGCTGGTCTGCTGTAAATTCTTCGTAGGTATATCCGGAAATAATCGAATTGATCTGATTCTTAATGAGGCTTAAGCGCTCCCCCATCTTCTCTCCGCCGTATTCCTTGTAGCCGTCGCTCTCCGTATTCATGGAGAGGGAAACCGCAACCGTTGCATAGTGCTTCTTGCCGTCTCCGCTGTCCTTTAAATTAATCGTCATCTCTTCAATATCATAAGTAGCAACCTTGTCAAGCGGAACGCGCATGGTATCCGCATTTACCGCGCCGCTTCTCAACTCCAGATCAATTGCGGAGCATACCCGGGTAATCAGCTCGTTTGCCTTTTTTGTCTCCGGCAGGATTGTAATTGTCAAAACAGCCGTCAAAACCAGGTTCACCAAAACCAGTGCAAGAACCGCAACTGTCATCAAATTCTTCTTCATATTCCTGTTCCTTTCTTACATTTTTAATTATCTGAACTATAGGAGTTATAGATTTTGACCTCTACCCTTCGGTTTCTGGCTCTGCCCTCCGGTGTCGCGTTGTCCGCAACCGGAACATACTCCCCTCTTCCCGAGGATTTGATAAGGCTTGCATCCAAATCCGTAATGCTCCTGACATAATCCGCCACGCTCAATGCACGATACATGGAAAGCACGTCGTTGTTCTCATATTTGCTGTTGGAAATCGGCACATTGTCCGTATGGCCCTCAATTTCGATAATATTGCCGCTGTAATTGTTTAAAATCGCACCAATTTTATCAATGAGCGGATACGCGTCCTCCCGTATCTCGGAATGTCCCGAATCAAACAGCAGCGCCCCGTTTAACGTCAGCAGGACATACTGTGCGTTAAAATCTACCTCCACCTGGTTCTGGATGCCGCTTTCTTCTA
Organism: uncultured Roseburia sp.; assembly: GCA_947385255.1. Lineage (GTDB taxonomy): Bacteria > Bacillota > Clostridia > Lachnospirales > Lachnospiraceae > Roseburia_B. The sequence continues at coordinate 7,568 of CANDKL010000018.1, forward strand.
TCTGTCTGCTGACCTCCTCCGCCATCTGCTCCGATTCCTTTAACGCTTCCTCCTGATAGGATTCCTTTACGCTCTGCTCTTTGTCGTCTTCCTGTATCTCTTCTGATTCATCCGAGGAAAGCTGTTCGAAATAAATGCTGAAATCCTTCAGCTGGCTGACTCCCGAAGAAATCAGCTCACCCTCCCCGATGGAGGATCCGCCGGCAGGCAATACACTGAATGTACTCTGCAAAGAGGCGACTACCATTTCAAACTTCGCCGCATCCACCGTTGACATGGAAAAGAGCAACACGAAGAAACACAATAACAGATTCATCAAATCACTAAACGTAGCCATCCATGCGGGTGAGCCTTTTGGCGCTTCTTCCTGCTTCTTTTTAGCCACTATTCCTCACCTCCGCTGGTGCCAACGCTGTCTCGGATCGCCGGTGACAGGAAGGATTTAAGCTTCTCCTCAATAACACGCGGGTTCTCCCCTGCCTGGATAGAGAGAAGGCCTTCTACCATAACATCTTTTACAATAATTTCCAAATCGTTGTTTACCTTCATCTTGGATGCAATTGGTGTACACAGCCAGTTTGCAATCATGGAACCATACAATGTGGTAAGCAATGCCACCGCCATGGCAGGCCCGATTGCCGATGCATCTTCCATATTGTTCAACATGTTTACAAGACCAATCAGGGTACCAATCATTCCCCATGCAGGACCTAACTCCGCCCATTTTTCCCAGAAGCCGATAACCTTCTTATGGCGATCCTCCAAGCATGTCAGCTCTGTCTCCAATATTCCGCGGACCAGCTCCGGATCCGTACCGTCTACAACCAGCATGATCCCCTTCTTTAAGAATGGATCATCAATGTCGTTTGACGCTTCCTCCAACGCCAGAAGCCCTTCCTTTCTGGCTACGTTGGCCAGATTGATTACATTGCCGATCACTTCGCCCGGATCCATAGCATCTTCCTTGAAGACAAGCGCTATACTCTTAAAGCCGTTAATAAAGTCGCCCAGCTTGTTGGAACCCAAAACGCCCGTTATGGATCCGCCAATCGTAATGATGACAGATGCCACATCTATGTATCCAAACAGATCAGCCTTGTTCGACAGAATACCGAAGATGACCATTGCCATTCCAAGAACAATGCCCAATAAAGATGTTATATCCACTCATTCTCACCTACCCATTTTATTATTTTGTCTTATCCCGGTAAAAACCTATCACTACTAGTTTACTAAATTTTAACACACTTGTCTACACACTGGTTGACTTTTTTTTAAAACAGCCGCGTTTCTGACAAAATCTGCCTTTCCAGTAAAAGTGTGTATGACCCGGTATTGTATTACCAAATCATACACACCTATTCTACCATATCTTGTGTTAAAATGGAACACTTATACTTTATTTATTATTACCTGTCTAAGCTGCTATTATCGTTTCAGATTGATCAGCTCCTCTAAAAGCGTATCGGAAACGGTAATAATACGTGAATTAGACTGGAATCCCCTCTGGGTGATAATCATCTGCGTAAATTCCGTTGAGAGATCGACGTTTGACATTTCCAGCTCGCCGGCTGTCATGCTGCTGCCGTCCGCTGCGATTTCAATACCGATTCCGTCGAATTCGCCGGAGTTTAAGGTGGTCATATAGCAGTTTTCCCCCACCTTTTCAAGACCGGACGCATTGGCAAACTGCGCTACGGCAATCTGTCCCAGAAGCTCTGTATTTCCGTTGCTGTAGGAACCGTAAATCATACCGTTATTGGCAATGCTTAAGCCAATCAGAGTACCGAGGCCCTTACCTGCGCCCTCGCTTCCATTGTTGAAGCCCGGCTCCGCGCTGATGGTGCTCTTTCCGCCGTTATCCGAGTTCACACAGGTAGAGAAATCAATTTCGATATTGGAAAACTGACCGCCCAGCGTGTCTGTCAGGTTTAAGGTTACCGTATCCGAGCCCTGCATGCCTACATAGGTAAATTCTCCATCATTCGGATTGAACTTTAAGGTGTAATTTACAGCCGGCATGGTGTATTCATACGCACCTGTCGTTGTATTGAAGGAACCGGTCGGCGTCGTCGGGCTGCCGTTTGCATTCAGCTGCGCCAGCGTAATTCCGAACAGATCCGTTACGGTGCCGGTTGATGACGTTGTGGTAATGCCGCCCGTCTGCTCAATTCCGCTCTGCGCATCGGCATAATAGGTATAGCTTGGAACCGTATATGTATTATTCGCCGTATCCACCGCTACCTGCACATATTCCGTAATCTGGTTTCCCTGTGTATCGAAGGTAGAGTATGCAAAATAATAACCCTCCCCCTGATAGCCCAAGTTGTAATCACCGTCGGTCATATACCGGATACGGTCGTCTGTAATCGGGAAGGTCTTCCGTTCGGTTGTATTCCTTCCGAATACCGCTGCCAGATCGCCGCCGCCGTCAAGGTATTCCGACAGAATGGATTTATTTTCCGAATCCAGAATATCATTCAGCTGTACGCTATAGGTCTTTGTCGCATCGTCCACCAGCTTCACGGAAAACTGTGCCACATAGCTGTAGCCAAGCTGGTCGTAGAAATTTAAGTTCATCGTATGGCCCTCGTCGCTGGTTACGTTCGTATCGTTTTTATCGAGGACGCCGCCGACGGTTCCCTTTGAGGTAGCTTCCGGCGGGGAGGTAAGGTTCTTCTCCTGCATAATGCGCAGTGCGGATACCGTATCCTTTTTGATAGTTCCCGTTGCCGGGTCTACCTGCCAGCCCATGACATTGTAGCCGGTAGAGGTCATGGCCAGGTTGCCCGCCCCGTCCACATAAAAGGAACCGGCTCTCGTGAAGAGGTTCTGCATTCCGTTGTTTACAATGAAGAAGTTCGTGGATACCTTGTCGGTCAGACGGATATCAAACGGATCTCCCGTGGTCTGCGCCGAACCGGGATCGGTAATTGTAATCTTAGTTGCCGCCGTTGAAACGCCCAGACCAATCTGCTTGGCATTGACGCCGCCCTTTCCGGTCAGCGCATTGGCTGAGGATGCAGCCGCTGTTGTCTGATACATAATATCACTGAAAACTACATTTGAAGATTTGAACGAATTGGTATTTACGTTGGATACGTTGTTGCCGATTACGTCCATTTTTGTCTGATGTGTCTTAAGGCCTGACACAGCAGAGAATAATGATCTCATCATAATAAATGACCTCCTGATTTTTCATGGCGCGCCTGCCTTCTCTGTCAGTCAAAGGCATATTTGCTTTCCCTAAGGCCCAGCTACATAATGACAGCGCCGTCAATATTTGTAAAGATGTTATTTTGTGTTTCTGTCTGATCCATTGCGGTTACAACGGTTCTGTTCGGAACATTTACAATAAACGCCAGCGAATCCACCATAACGAGGGATTCCCGGATTCCTTTCTCACCGGCCTTTATGACGCCGTTTTCCAGACGTTCGTTCTGCTCCCTGGTCAGATTGATGTTCCTCTTTTCCAATCTCATAGAAGCGTGTTTGGAAAATTTCAGTTCAGATGCGTTCTCCGACTGCTTTTGACGCAGGATTTCTCCAAAAGAAACCGGGGCTTCTCCTAGCGTCCTTGCATTTTGGGAGGTTTTTAAATATTCGCCCGTAACCTGTTCAATGGATGCAAATCGGTTTGTGATCTTTTCCATGCTTCCACCTCATCTGATTAGCCGTCTTTGCCTTCGTCCGGATCCTTGTCGCTAGGAGGCATAATTTTCTTAAGCTGCTCTTCCAGTGCCGTAAGCTTCTCCAGATCCTCTTTTTTGACAAAGCCCTGCTGGTAGGTATTCATTGCATCGTACATTGCCCTTGCGCTTTCCACGGCCTGTGCGTCGGATACCGTCACATTCTTTGCGGAAGGAAGCTTTGCGATTGTACTCGAGAATACGGTTGCCATCTCAAACGCTTCGTAATATGCGGCGTCCGCTACCGTATCCAAATCAGCCAGAGAATAAATGCCGTCGTTGACTGCCAGATATACCTCGCCGTTTTCATACATGACATAGTCTACCTTTCCGGCTACGGTGTTCACATTTCCGAGCTTATCCGCTACATTTAAGAAAACATACTGTCCGACCAGGCTGTTGGCCATGCCCTGGCTTACGGTATCCGCCAGATTCTGCGTCGCCTCCAGCTGTGAAAACGTTGCAAGCTGTGCGATATACTCCGTATTGTCCATCGGCTCCAGCGGATCCTGATACTGCATCTGCGCTACCAAAAGCTGTAAAAACGCCTCCTTATCCAGACCGGATGTGCTGTTCGATGCCGCTTTTGAGGATTTCGCAGACGCTGATGTTTCCTGTTCTACTACTTTACCATTTTCTACCGGTAATATTAATGCCATAGGAATTCCTCCTTTTCTTAATTTATGCTGTCAAATCCACCTGATTACCATTGTCGCGCATAATCTGCGCAGCAAGCTGCTCTTCCTCGGTCATCAGACCTGCCAGCTCATCCAGATCGTTTAAATTTAAGCTTCTTCTGGTGTTCTTCCTGGATTCCTCCATCTGCTGATGCAGCTGCTCCTCCTGCCTTGCATGCTCCTCTAAATTCTGTTCGAATTCATGGGAAGCTATCGTCACCTCAATGGCGTCGACCTTAATACCCTGCTGATTTAAGCTCTGGCGCAGCTCTGCAACCTGCGTTTCCAGCGCTTCCTTGACATTTTGGTTCTGCGCGGCAATCTGTGCACGCACCGCTCCCTCCTTTTCGGTAATATTTAAGTAAATTTTACCGAGATTTTCCGGATTGAGCTGCATCTCCATGGAAGTAAGCTCAGATGAAATTGTTACCCTGACATTTCTTGCAATCTGTTCAATCAGATTCATCGCGTCTGCCTGGCTGCTGTAGGGTACGGCTGCCTCCGGCTGCGGTACTGCAAATTCCTCTGTCCGGACTGCCTGCCCTTCCATAAGAACCGCATTGAAATGCTCTGTGCCTGCCGCGCTGCGGCCTGCTGTCTGTTGCTGTCCTGCCGCTTCCTGCTGCTCTCCCTGCTGCCATTCACCGGCTTTAGGACTGGCATTCTCTGCTTCCTCACCGGCAGCGGTAAGCTTCTGCGCGGAAATTTCCGCCCTTTCCTTCGGCTCCCCGGAAACATTTTCTACGGTTTCCTCCTCCGGCTGCTGTTCTGCCTTGTAGGATACGGCTGCCGCCTGCTCCTTCGGCGCCTCAGAGCTCTTTTGCTCCGATGTGTCCCTGGTCAAAGCCTCTGCTGTTTCTGCCGCCTCCTGCTCTGCTGTTTCCGCGGCATCTGCCGCCTCCTGCGGTACTGCTTCCTTCTGCAAAGCCTCGGTTGACGTCGGTTCTGTCTGCCCTGCTTTCTCTTCGGACACCGGTGCGTCCACAGGCGCCGCTTCAAAAGACCCCTTTTCTGCTTCCTCCGGCGCCGGCATCTGCACGGCTGTGTCTGCCTGCTCCTCTGCCTTTGTCTGTTCGAATGCTTCTGTCAGGATGTTCCATTCCTCTTTGGTAATGCCAAGCTCGGCACATAATTCCTCTGTCGCGCTCACAATCAGATTTTTCACATTCTGGAATGCTTCGCTTAAAAACAGCGCGCCGATATTCTCTCCGGTCAGCTCCTGTATCAAAGCGGTCAAATCCTGTAAATTGGAAAGGTCGCAGATACTTAAGCCCAGGCTTTCTAGAGCTTTATCAATTTCTTCCTCTGTCACGCCAAGCTCTTCCTCTATGATGCCTCTGATTTCTGCCTCATAGTCCTCAAGCATTCCGGATGCTTCCTTTCGCATTTCCTCCGGCGACGCCTCTTCCTTTACGGATATGCTTTTGACTGAATTGGAATACGGTTTGTACGCCTCCTGTGTGGCATTGCTGCCCGCGTCGACACGAGAGATAAGCTCTCCCGAATCGGAAGCCGTACCTACATTGGGAGAAGTCCCGTTCTGGTTCATAAGCTCCATAAAGCTGACGGAAATCTCCGGCTCTTTTGTACTGCCCGCCGATTCCGCCCTGATGCTTTCCCTTACCGAAAGAATGCTTTTGGCAATTCCTGAAATATCGTTTTTCATGTCTCTTCGCCTCCTTTCTTTCTATATAATATTATATTTATGATTCAGAGGGCTCCATGATTTTGGTCAGCTTGGCTGCCGTATCTGCATTCATGGCCCCCAGAATACTCGCGCTGGCGTCTGCATCCATAGCCTTTAAGATTTTGGCTACCAGATTCAGATCGTTTGTCATGGTATCAAAAATTGCTGCCGCCTGCTTGGGCTTCATATTCGAATACATGCTGATGTACTGCTCTAACTCCTCATCCTCCTGCTGCTGCTCAATGACCTGCTTGTAAATCGCCTCTGCATTGGCAGGCTCAATCCCTTCGTAAAACGTTCTGTATTCATTTATATCGGGCGCCTGATCCGAAAACACAACCTCCTCGTCAAATTTTTGCCGCCGTTCCTCAAACGCGGCTTCATTCGCCTTATACTGCTCCAACTGTGCAGACTGCTCCTTCAGTCCCTCCATCTGGTTCTGGCTGTCCTGCGCCGCATTTTTTGCATTCTGAAGCTCTACCTCAAGCTCCTTAATCCTTGCTACGGCATCGTCTAAGGTAGCATACGGGGCTTCGCTGTTTTCTGTGCCTGCCGCACCAAGCGGATTTTCCGTTTCCTCCGGCAGAATCCGGTTCAAATAGGGGACATCCTTTAACAGAGGCCGCATCACAGTAGAACCAAAGCCTCCGACGTCCATCTTAATCAACAGCGCCAGAATTGCCAGCCATATGACAACAATGACAAGGGTTACAAAAAATACGGCCAGACGACTGCCGCCCTCTTCCTCATAATCTCCGCTGTTTGCGACGGCCTTTTCGATTTCCTCCGGAGATGCCCCGGCCTTCGTCAGCTTCTGCCGAAGCTTTTCTTCTCTTTTTCTTGCTTTTTCTTCTCGTTTTGCCTGCTTTGCAGCTTTTTTGGCTGCCTTTTTATCTCCGCCGCTTTCTTCAGGCATGATTGCGTTTTGATTATCCATGTCGTCCACCACCTGTTATCCTTCATTCTGATGATATGTATAACTGACTAATTCGTCTACCTCTTTTTTCTCTTCCTGCAAAAGCTCCTGTTTGAACTCCTCAAACCGTTTCTCTCTCAGCTTCTCATACGTTTTGCGCTCGATCATAACCGCGTTCAGCCTCTGCCGGACCGTCTCCAGCTGACGCTCCGCTCTGTGAACCTCAAGCATCTGTCCTCGGATTCTGGTCTTCATCACCTCAATGGCTCCACGGCAGGCGTTGATTTCCAGGATGTTAATGGTCCCCTCCACCAGCTTCTTTGCCTGTCTGTCATAACCTGCCTTCTGGATAATCAGCCTCTGCAAAAGCTCCTGCTCCTCCTGAAGCTTTGCAGCGGCCGCCCCGAAGGCGATTTTCTCCTGCTCCTCCAGCTTCTGCTTGATATCCAGCACACTCTGCAATTTGTAGCGAAATACCGCCATCTGATCTCACCCTATTCCGCAAAGAGAGCCTCCAACATCTGCTCTTCCTCTTCAAACTCAAACTTCTCCATTGTATCCTGCATCAGAAACGCATTGACTGCGTCTATTTTGGAAATGGCATAATCAATTCCGGGGTTCGAACCCCTTTTATATGCGCCTATATTAATTAAATCCTCTGCTTCCTGATAGGTTGCCAGCACGTTTTTGAGCCTTCCGGCGGCATCCTTGTGGCTCTTGCCGGCCACCGTGCTCATAACCCTTGAAATGCTCTGTAAAATATCAATCGCCGGATAGTGGTTTTTGTGCCCCAGCTTTCTGGAAAGCATAATATGGCCGTCTAAGATACTCCGCGCCGTGTCGGTAATCGGCTCGTTAAAATCATCTCCGTCTACCAGTACCGTATACAGTCCGGTAATAGAGCCTGTCATGGAATTCCCCGCCCGCTCCAAAAGCTTCGGCATCTCCGAATAGACGCTCGGCGGATAGCCCCTTGTAACCGGCGGTTCTCCGGAGGCCAGCCCGATTTCCCGCTGCGCCATGGAAAAACGCGTCAGCGAATCCATCATCAAAAGTACATCCTTTCCCTGATCCCGAAAATATTCGGCAATCGCGGTTGCGGTCTTGGCCGCTTTATTGCGGATTAGGGCGGGCTTGTCGGAGGTTGCCACGACAACGACCGAGCGTTTCATGCCTTCCTCACCCAAATCCCGCTCTATAAATTCCCGAACCTCCCTGCCGCGCTCGCCGATCAGGGCAATGACATTGACGTCCGCCCTTGTATTCCGCGCAAACATACCGAGCAGGGTACTTTTTCCAACGCCGGATCCGGCAAATATCCCAATCCTCTGCCCTTTTCCGACCGTAATCAGCCCATCCACAGCCTTTACGCCCAGCGGCAGAACCTCGTCAATGATCCGGCGCTCCATCGGATCCGGCGGCGGCGCCTCTACCGAATACGCTTTGGGCTGCGCAAACGCAACAGGCTCTATGGTTCTTCCGATCCCGTCTATCATATGGCCCAGCAGCTCATCCCCTACGGGCACAGATAAAGGATGCCCCGTATTTTCTACGGTACACCCAATGCCCAAGCCTTCCACACTTTCGTAAGGCATCAGCAGCAGGCGGTTATCCCGTATTCCTACCACCTCTGCCATTACGGAAATGTCCTCATTCTTATCAATTACAATGCGGCATAAATCATTCAGCTTCGCCTCGGGTCCGATGGATTCGATCGTCAGTCCCACGACCTTAGCCACCTTTCCAAGCCGATCAAAATAGGTACGGTCTGCCAGTTGTAAATATTTATCCAAATTATATGCCACGTTCTCTCATCCTCATAAGCTTAATGCTCTTAAATCTTTTATCAAATTCTCCAGCTGCACGTCTGTGCCGCAGTCAAATATGCCGGTATCGGTCTCAATGACGCATCCGTTTGTCTCCAGCGTTCTGTCTGCCGAAATTTCCAGCGTCACGTCCCGCCCCACCTGGGCTAAAATCTCTTCCCTGTGGGCATCCAGATACTCCTTTTGTTCCCTGCACACACGGATACTAAAATGCTTGCAGCTATCCACATTCGCAATGGTATTGCCTACCAGATAAAGCAGTATTTCCTTCTTGTCATCAAACTGAATATGGAATACCCTCTCCACAACCGTCAGGATTGCATCCAAAAGCTTCGGTTCCAAATCGTTCATCTGCTGCCTGTAATTCTCTTTCAGATCCAGCTGAAGCTTTGTAAGCTCCTCCTGCCGACGTGCGTATTCCGCCTCCAGCTCCTCCTTCGCCTTCGCATAGCCTGTGTCATAGCCCTGCCTGTGTCCATCCTCTATGGCCTTCTGTTTCAGCTCCTCCGCTTCGGCTTCTGCCGCCGCGCGCAAAGACTCCGCTTCCTGCCTGGCACGGCTTACCGTCTCCTCTGCCTCCTGCAGCTGCCGCTTTAGGACCTCCTCGGGATCCTCCTTTGGAATCTCGTCGGAAATCAGGCTCAGTTCCCGAAATCCGTCCTCTAAGGCGCCCCTCTGCTTTGCCAACGCAGCAAGCTTTTCCTCCACCATCGGATTATAGTCAATGACACGGACATCCGAATGCGGCTCAATAATATTGTACTGTTTGAATAAATTAGACAACGATCTCGTCACCTCCGCCTCTGGAGATTACAATCTCCGAAGACTCCTCCAGCTTACGGATTACGCCAACAATCTTCTGCTGCGCCTCTTCCACATCCTTCATACGGACAGGACCCATAAATTCCATATCCTCCCGGATCATGGAAGCAAGACGCTTCGAAAGGTTCTTGAAAATCGTATTCTGGACCTCTTCCACAGAGCCCTTTAAGGCAACCGCAAGGTCATTGTTGTCTACATCACGCAGTACACGCTGAATCGCACGGTCGTCAAGCAGCATAATATCCTCGAATACGAACATCTTCTTGCGGATCTCGTCTGCCAGCTCCGGTTCTTCGATTTCCAGAGACTCCATGATATGCTTCTCCGTAGAACGGTCTACGGTATTTAAAATATTGACAATCGCATCTACGCCGCCCACAACCGTGTAATCCTGGTTGATCAGCGAGGACAGCTTTCGTTCGAGCACGCGTTCCACCTCTTTTACCACATCCGGGGATGTGCGGTCCATCGTTGCAATCCTCTTGGCCACGTCCGCCTGCACCTCCGGCGAAAGCGCTCCCATAATCATCGCTGCCTGCGCCGGCGTCAGGTAAGCCAGAATCATGGCTATCGTCTGCGGATGCTCATCCTGGATAAAGTTCAGCACCTGGCTCGGATCGGTCTTGCGCACAAACTCAAACGGGCGAACCTGCAGGGACGCCGTCAGCTTGGAAATTACCTCCTGCGCACGTTCTCCGCCCAAGGCCTTGTCTAACAGCTCCTTCGCATATGCAATACCGCCCTCGGCGATGTACTGCTGCGCAAGGCATACCTGATAAAACTCATCCAGAACCTTCTCCTTCACCTGCGGAGATACGCTTCTGGTATTCGCAATCTCCAAAGTCAGCTCCTCTATCTCATCTTCCTTCAAATGTTTAAAAATGTCCGCGGACTTCTCCGGCCCCAACGCGATTAAAAGAACCGCCGCCTTTTGGACACCTGTCAATTCTTCGTTGCTCATCTAATCCCACTCCTCATTCAGCCAATTGCGCAACAGCGACGCAGCTGCTTCCGGGTTGTTCTCCACAAAATTCTCAATCAGAATACGGGTCTCAGACTTCTCCGAGAAACCAATATCCGCCAGATTTTCTTCTTCCGCTTCTTTTGTGCTCTCAAGCAGATCCTCTACGGCAAGCTCCGGCTCGACAGCCTGCTCCTCCTGCTTCCTCATGCTTCGGAATACAACGAATCCAAGCAGGATGAAAATCAGAACCGCAAGTGCAATCTGCAGATAATCGGCGATATCCCGCCCGCTTGCAGAAGCGTATTTAAAAAACGGCACGTCATATGCGATGATGGTAATATTTTCTCTGGAAAATCCCGTCGCATTGGATACCATATCATAAAATTCATCGTCTACCGTTGTCTTTACACGGTCGCTGTTCTGAGCCACAAATTCGTCAAACGACATATTGTCAAGCGTCCCGTCCGCCTTTAAGGCCCGTTCATCATAAACCACAAAGGAGGTAGCCACAACCGAAATGGACGAGGTCTCGTAATTGACGATACCGCCCTCATTTTTGCGTCTTGTAATCTCCTGGCTGGGAAGATAATTCTCCTTGACCTCGCTTGTGGAAGAGGACGTCACCTCCGAATCCGGCAGCGTATAGGTTGTATCCTGGTCATTGGTATCCGTCCCCGGGACATCAGCTCGTCCACCCTCCGCCTCCGACTCAAAGGTGCTCCTGTTGCTCAAATAGCCCTGATCCCGCCCGTCGTCTACATAATAACGCTGATTGACATAGTCCTCTGTGCCGAAATCCATGACCAGATTCAATCCGACCTCTACGTTGTCGTATACCTCTGTGCCAATCATAACGTCTTTCACCTGTTTTTTTACGTTATTCTCTTCCTTGCTCTTTGCGGAAAGCTGAGAACTGACCACACCGGCAGAGGTTGTAGCATCTCCGCCGGAAAACAAGACGTTTCCGTCGGAATCCAGAATCTGGATCGTGCTTGTGGTATCGTTGCCGACCTCGGTTGCCACGAATTTGGCAATGCCGGCCGCCTGCTCCTCATCCATTTCACCGCTTAAATTCAGTATCACGCTTGCATAGGTCTCCTCACCCATCGAAATGATGGTTCCGTCCTCCTCCGGAATCGAAAGAGAGACGGTTGCGCTTTCAATATTGGAAATCGTAGCAAGATCCTTCTCGAATTTGTTCTCCAGATACAGCTGGTATTTCTTATTCTTGTCGGATTCCGTCGTACTTAAGCTTCCGTCAAATACATTCTCTATGCCGTAGCCGTCCGCCGGAATATTGTTCGATCCAAGCAAAATGGAAGCGCTCGCCTTATCCTTTGCCCTGACCCGAAAGGTCAGCCCGTCGGATGAAACCTCCGCGTCAATATTCTCCCCGGCCAGAAGCTCCTTCACCTGGGAGGCCTGCTTGGTATTCTCACAGGTAATCAGAGAAACCATATTCGGCTGGTTCATCACAACTGCCAAAATCACAAGAGCCAGTATGATTACGGATGTGATGCTGAGCAGCAGTGTCTTCTGCTTTACGGAAAATTTCGTCCACCATTCTTTTATTTTATTTAGTATATTCTCCACATTCTCTGGCATAATGCTCTACCCTACCTATCAAATAGACATATTCATGATTTCTCTGTATGCTTCCATTACCTTGTCCCGTACCGCCACAGTGTACTGCAGGGCGAGATTCGCCTTCTGCTGCGCGGCTGCCAGCTCGTGCGTATTATTTGCTTCTCCCAGCGCAAACTGGATTTCTGCCGACTGTGCCGCGTTCTCGTAATCATTCGTCTCCCTGATCATATTCAGGGCCGTATCCAAAATAGAACCAAAGCTGTCATTTTCCCGATCGGAAGACCCTGCCGTCCGGTTCAGGCCGTAGGCCTGCGCAATCCGTTCAGGCGCCATGCTGCTCAATGAAGATATATCCATTTTATGTATTCCTCCTTAATCATTCATCCTTCGCCTGTTCTTACTGCTTTCCTACCTGTAATCCAGACTGTGCCATTGCTTTTATCGCATTAAAAGCGGTCACATTGGCTTCGTATCCTCTGCTGGCGTCGATCAGGTTGGTCATTTCCGTAACGATATTCACGTTCGGATAAGAAACATACCCGTTCTCGTCTGCATCCGGATGCGCCGGATCATACTTCATAATAAAATCCGTGGAGTCATCCTCCAATACCTTTGTGACCTTTACACCGTTCCCGCCGTAGTTACGCGCCGTCCTGGACAGAAGATCCGCAAAAGAAGTCGAATCCTTCTCCGCAAACGTTACAATCTTCCTTCGATAGGGCGTACCGTCCTCCGTTCTGGTTGTATTCACATTCGCTACATTCTCTGCAATAATATCGGTGCGGAACCGCTCTGCCGTCATCCCGGACGCACTGATGCCAAATGCCTGAAACAATGCCATGCTATCTCCTCCTTTTATTCTGGCCGTGCTCTGCGTGCTGCCTGTCGTTTACTGCAACACTTTATGCTGAAAAATCACATCCTATGCATGATTTATTTGGACATCGAGATCGGAAGAGCGTCGTGTAGGGAAAGAGTGTTCTCTACTGTGTA
>CANDKL010000019.1 GCA_947385255.1 uncultured Roseburia sp.
CCTGTCATAGGGTTGTAGGGACAAGCGGAAGTTTAACAGGCTATGCAGGCGGGATCGAGAAAAAAGTGCAGCTGCTCACGTTGGAAAAGACAGACATGTCGGCGTTTTTTGTGCCCAAGAAAGGAACGGCATTATAAATGAAATCGGGCATCCGTTCCGGGAAGGTTCGGATGCCCGTTCATTGGGTTCGGGGAGTACTCCCCGAATCGAAATCCGAGGAGTATGAGTTATGAAAAGCGTAATAGCTTCATCAGCTAATACGAGTTATATTATAAATTGAAATTGTGATAGGTATGTGATAAAGATGTGACAAAAGTATGAAGCTTATAAGGCGAAAAAGGCCGATATATTTAGAATTTCTTAATTTCTGTAAATTTTTACCGGTTTTCGAAAAAATTTGATTGAAAAATGGAAGCATTTGTATATAATAAGGATGTAAATGAGAAAATATGATTAAATGCACGGTATGTGTTCACAATAAATTGCAGGAAGATGAAAGGGGAACAAGAATGGTTTCAACAGATATAGGGATTGATTTAGGAACGGCGAGTATACTGGTTTATATTAAAGGCAAGGGTGTTGTTTTGAAGGAGCCGTCCGTCGTAGCCTTTGACAGAGATACAAATAAGATCAAGGCGATCGGAGAAGAGGCGCGTCTGATGCTGGGGCGGACACCGGGGAATATTGTGGCTGTCAGACCGCTTCGGCAGGGCGTTATTTCTGATTATACCGTTACGGAGAAGATGATTAAGTATTTTATCCAGAAGGCTATCGGCAAGAAGAATTTCCGTAAGCCGAGGATTAGTGTGTGCGTGCCAAGCGGCGTCACAGAGGTAGAGAAAAAGGCAGTAGAGGATGCGACCTATAATGCGGGCGCCAGGGAGGTGACGATTATTGAAGAGCCGATTGCGGCTGCAATCGGGGCCGGGATTGACATTGCAAGGCCCTGCGGCAATATGATTGTGGACATCGGCGGCGGGACGGCGGATATCGCCGTAATTTCGCTCGGCGGTTCGGTTGTGAGCACCTCGATTAAAATTGCCGGAGATGATTTTGACGAGGCAATTGTACGTTATATGCGCAAGAAGCATAATCTGCTGATCGGTGAGCGGACAGCGGAGGATATTAAGATAAAGATTGGTTCCTGTTTCCCGAACGGCCATACGGAGACGATGGATGTACGCGGGCGGAATCTGGTAACCGGACTTCCAAAGACAGTCACCGTTTCCTCGGAGGAGACGGAGGACGCGCTTAGGGAGCCGACGCTGCAGATTGTAGAAGCCGTACACAGTGTGCTTGAGAAAACGCCGCCGGAGCTAGCGGCTGACGTTGCGGACCGCGGTATCGTATTGACGGGCGGCGGAGCGCTGCTGCGCGGGTTAGAGGAGCTTTTGGAGGACAGAACGGGCATTAATACGATGACGGCAGAGCAGCCGATGACCTGTGTGGCAATCGGCACGGGTAAGTTCGTGGAATTTTTATCAGGAAAAAGAGACGACGACTAAAGTTTTTGCCGCAGACTGCCGATATGCTATTATGAAGTATGTCCAGGATGGAAGACAGTTCATGGAAGAGCAGGGAAGGAGAACTGTAAATGGTTAAAGGGTTATATACCGCTTATACCGGCATGGTCGAGGAAATGCGGCGCATGGATGTTATGACGAACAACCTCGCCAATGCATCGACAACCGGATATAAGAAGGAAGGAGCGGTGAACCAGTCGTTTGATGACGAGCTGGCAATTCGGATTAAGGATACATCCGAGATTTTCCGCACCAAGCGCTTAGGCGACGTCAATTTAGGTGTAAAGGTAGGTGAAACCTATCGGGATTTCACACAGGGATCATTTTCCGTAACAGACAATCCATACGATCTCGCATTAGACGGCGAAGGCTTTTTTGCGATTGAGTTCCGCAATAAGAACGGGGAGACCTCTGTAAAATATACAAGGGACGGTTCCTTTACCGTAGACCGCAACGGTTATCTGATGACCAAGGACGGCGATTACGTACTGAATGCCAACGGTGCGAGGAATGCGGCCGGAGGCGCGGCGAACTATGTCAGGGTGGATCCCAATCAGGAGGTAACGATTGATGCCGACGGCACGATTTATCAGAACAATGTGCGGGGAGCGCAGATCGGCCTGGTAGATTTCGAGGATTACAATTATCTGGAGAAATACGGCGAGAACCTGTTTGACCGCGTGCCGGGAGCACAGCAGCGGGCTTCAAATGCCAGGATCGAACAGGGCTGCCTGGAGATGTCCAATACCAATATTGTAAAAGAGATGGTGGATATGATTACCATTACGCGGGCGTATGAGGCGAATCAGAAGATTGTCACCACAATTGACGGGACGTTGGAAAAGGCTGTAAATACAGTAGGACAGGTATAGGAGGATGACAGAATATGATGAGAGCGCTTTGGTCTGCGGCATCCGGAATGATTGCGCAGCAGACGAATGTAGATACAATTTCAAATAACCTTGCAAATGTGAATACGACAGGCTATAAAACACAGAGGGCAGAATTTAAGACACTGCTCTATCAGAACCTCCAGACCGAGACGACGACGGCAAATGGTGAGAATAAGCCGGTGGACGCGCAGGTGGGGCTTGGTACCAGAATCGCGGCGACAAATACATTTTATACACAGGGAAATATGCAGGCCAGTGAGAATGACACGGACTTCGCAATTGAGGGTGACGGCTTTTTTTCCGTGCGCGCGGACGACGGCAATGTTTATTATACGCGCAACGGTTCCTTTTTCTGGGCTATGGGGCCGCGGGGCACGACGCTGTGCAATTCCGACGGCTATCCGGTGCTCGATTCAAACGGAAATGAAATCGTGGTTCCGGCCGGCGTAGCCAGCGGCAGCATGATGATTGCCAACGACGGGACAATCGGATACCGGAATGCGGCTGGCGCCTATGTACCAATGAACCAGACCATTGGGCTGTATCAGTTTACAAACCCGGCGGGCTTACAGAAAATGTCCAGAAGCCTTCTGGGCGTAACGGCGGCTTCGGGCACCGCGCAGAATGAGCTGACGACAAACGGTTTGAAAAGGAGCGTAATCCGTCAGAATTATCTGGAAGGATCAAATGTTCAGGTGGCGGACGAAATGGTAAACCTGATTATTGCACAGAGGGCATATGAGCTGAATTCTAAAGCAATTCAGGCGTCGGATGAGATGCTGCAGCAGGCAAACGGCTTAAGGCGGTAATTGACAGAGGATAGGAGGAAGCGCATATGAGCATGGGATTGGGCAGTATTTCGGCTATGGCGGATCAGGTTTCGGCAGCCGGCAGTAAGGCGAATGCCCTGCAGAATAAGCTGGACGGCAATTTAAAAAATGCGACGGAAGAGGAGCTGATGTCCGTATGCAAGGAATTTGAGGCTTATTTTGTAGAGCAGGTTTTGAAAGAGGTAGAGAAGACCATTCCGAAGGATGAAGAGGAAGAAGGCTCTATGTCACAGATGAAGGATTATTTTAAAGACGAAATGATCCAGAAGCTCGCCGGACAGGTCTGCGAACAGCAGGACCTCGGCCTCGCACAGCAAATGTACGAGCAAATGAAACGAAACTACAACCTCTAATTTGCCGAATGGCATCAGGAGTGCCCGGAGGGTGCAACCTCTAATTTGCCGAATGGCATCAGGAGTGCCCGGAGGGGATAAAGATAGCGCAGATATTGGATGTATGGAATGGCGTACATCCAATATTTTTATTAGGAGGAAGCTGCGTTGGAGACGATCAAGGGTTATGTCAGCCAGATTATTTTTCGGAATCCGGACAACGGATATACCGTTTTTGAGACGGTCTGCGGGGAAGAGGAGATTACCTGTGTGGGGACGTTTCCGATTATCAGCGAGGGGGAAAATATCAGGGTGTCCGGAGAATACACTCGTCATCCCACCTATGGCAGGCAGTTTGCCGCACGGGAGCTGGAGGAGTGCGAGCCGGAGGATGAAATTTCCATAGAACGTTACCTCGGATCGGGCGCAATCAAGGGAGTCGGCATGTCTTTGGCGGCAAGAATTGTGCGGCGGTTTAAGCGGGATACCTTTCGGGTGATAGAAGAGGAACCGGAGCGCTTAGCCGAGGTGAAGGGGATCAGCGAGCGCAAGGCCAGGGAAATTGCCGGCCAGGTGGCGGAAAAACGGGAGCTGCGCCAGGCGATGATTTTTCTGCAGCAATATGGAATATCGCTGAATCTTGCGATTAAGATTTACAATACATACCAGCAGGACATTTATCAGGTAATTCGGGAGAATCCGTATCGTTTGGCAGATGACATACAGGGAGTCGGCTTTAAAATTGCAGATGAAATTGCGGCCAGAGCCGGCATTCGTATGGATTCCGATTTTCGGATCAAAAGCGGTATTTTATACACGCTGCTGCAGGCCGCCGCGGACGGGCATACCTATCTGCCAAAGGAGGAGCTGTCCGAAAAGGCGGCCCGTATCCTGGGGATTGATCGTGATTTGATTGAAAAGCACTATATGGATTTGGCGATAGAAAAGAAGATTATGGTAAGGGGCAGCCACATTTATGGGGCGGCCTATTACTATATGGAGGCCTCCGTGGCTGCGCGGCTGTGGGAGCTGAACCTGGATTACGACGTTTCGGAACAGGAGCTCGGGGCGTGTATTCGAAAGATCGAGCAGCATGACGGGATACAGCCGGATGAAAGGCAGATGCAGGCAGTAAAGGAGGCTGTGAAAAAAGGCGTGTTCATTCTGACGGGCGGCCCCGGGACGGGAAAGACAACGACCATTAACCGGATTATCCGTTATTTTGAATCGGAGGGACTTGATATTCTGCTGGGGGCGCCGACCGGACGGGCGGCGAAGCGGATGAGCGAGACGACGGGCTATGAAGCCAGGACCATCCACCGTATGCTGGAGCTAAACGGAGGGGTGGACGGAATGGCCGGATTTGCCAGAAATGCGGAGCATCCGCTGGAGGCGGACGTCGTGATTATTGACGAGATGTCGATGGTGGACATTTCGCTGATTCATGCGCTGCTGAAGGCGATTGTGCCGGGGACAAGGCTGATTCTGGTGGGAGACGTCAATCAGCTGCCCAGCGTGGGGCCGGGAAGCGTGCTAAAGGACATCATTGATTCCGGCGCGTTTTCCGTAGTAGAGCTGACCCGTATTTTCCGGCAGGCGGCAAAGAGCGATATTATTATCAACGCCCACAAAATCAACGCCGGGGAGCAGGTGGCTTTAGATAATAAAAGCATGGATTTCTTTTTTCTAAAGCGGTATGAGGCGGACAAAATCATTCAGGTGACCATTCAGCTGATTGCGCAGAAGCTGCCGCGGTTTGTGGATGCGTCTCCGTTTGACATTCAGGTGCTGACGCCGATGCGTAAGGGACTGCTCGGCGTGGAGCGTCTGAACGGCATTCTGCAGCAGTATTTAAATCCGCCGGCAAAGGAGAAAAAGGAACGGGAATACGGCGGCCGTATCTTTCGGGAGGGAGATAAGGTCATGCAGGTAAAGAACAATTACCAGATGGAGTGGGAAATCCGCAGCAAGTACGGAATTGCCATTGAGACGGGGCTTGGCGTTTTTAACGGAGACATGGGGATCATCCGGGAGATCAATGAATTTGCCGGAACGATGACGGTGGAATTTGACGAAGCCAGACGGGTAGAGTATTCTCTGAAAGGCTTAGAGGAGCTGGAGCTGGCCTATGCGGTGACAATTCACAAGTCCCAGGGATCGGAATATCCGGCGGTCGTCATTCCGCTTCTGAGCGGCCCGCAGATGCTGATGAACCGGAATTTGATTTATACTGCCGTGACAAGGGCAAGAAAATGCGTCACGCTGGTAGGGGACGAAGGCACATTTTTTTCCATGGTGCAGAATACGAGGCAGCAGAAGCGCTATTCCGGACTTTGCGATGAGATTAAAAAGAGGAGGGATCAGGAGCAATCAGAGGAGAATTTGTAATAGGAACGCTGCGCAGGCTGGATGAGCTGATATTGGATTTGCTATATCCGCCGCGCTGTCCGATCTGCGATCGGGTCGTGCTGCCAAAGGAGGGCCTCTGCACATCGTGCAAAAAAAAGGTGCGTCCGGCTGCGGA
Organism: uncultured Roseburia sp.; assembly: GCA_947385255.1. Lineage (GTDB taxonomy): Bacteria > Bacillota > Clostridia > Lachnospirales > Lachnospiraceae > Roseburia_B. Next base: position 6,103 of record CANDKL010000019.1, read on the forward strand.
GCCGGTTTGTATGCGGTGCGGCAAGCCTTTGGCGGATAAACGGATGGAATATTGCGGCGACTGCAGCCGCAAAAAGCATGCATTTACGCAGGGAAAGGCATTGTGGGTGTATGAGGACGGCGTAAAGGCCTCTATATACCGTTTTAAATACCAGGACAGAAGAGAATACGCGAGGGTGTATGCGGAGGAAATTGTAAAGGCGCACGGAGGCTTTATAAGGAGCCGGCATATACAGGCAATTTTGCCGGTGCCGCTGCACAAAAAGCGCAGGCGCGAGCGGGGCTACAATCAGGCGGAGCTTCTGGCGAAGGAGCTGGGGAAGCTTTTGGGGATTCCGGTTTATACGGATCTGTTCATCCGCGTGCGCAATACCAGGCCACAGAAAATGCTAAATGACGCGGAACGAAAAAATAATCTGAAAGAGGCTTTTAAAATAACGGAAAATATTGTACAATTAAAGTATATATTAGTTGTTGATGATATATATACGACAGGGAGTACCCTGGATGCTGCAGCCGCTGCGTTGAAGGAAGCGGGCGCGGCGGAGGTGTACACCTGCTGTATCGGTATAGGAAGCGACAGTTAGGAGGAATGCTACATGGATGTGAGAAGTTGCAAAAGTTGTGGAAAGCTGTTTAATTATCTGCAGGGGCCGCCGATTTGCCAGAACTGCAAGCAGAAGCTGGAGGAAAAGTTTGCGGAGGTAAGGGACTATGTCCGTGCAAATGACATGGCTACCATGCAGGAGATAGCAGAGGCCACGGATGTTACGGTGAAGCAGCTGAAGCAGTGGGTACGGGAGGAGCGGCTTACATTTTCCGACAAGTCCCCGGTGGGGATTGAGTGTGAGTCATGCGGTACGATGATCCGTACCGGCCGTTTTTGCGACAAGTGCAAGGGCAATATGGCGAACAATTTGACCAAGATGTATGCGGTAACGCCGCCCAAACAGGACAAGGCAAAGGGCAGAGACAAGGATCGCATGCGTTTTTTGGATAAAACATGATGGCAAAGAAAAAGGGATTGGAAGGAAACTATGCAAAAAAGAGAAAGTATCAAACAGAAAACAAAAAAGTATCTTAGCGCCGTACTTGCTGGGGCCATGGCTCTTTCCATGCTTCCGGCAGTCCCGGCAAAGGCTGCGGAGCCGGAAAAGCCGGTCATGAGGAAGGCGGGCAGTATTCCGGTGAGCGAGGATCAGGTGACCTATGGCGAACCGTTTGCGCAGTGGACGGCAGGCTGCCAGTATTTTCGTATTCCGGCGCTGGTTTCGCTGCAGGACGGTACGCTTTTAGCTACGGCGGATGCCAGATGGGAGACGTTTGCAGACGGCGGCGGGCTGGATTCGATTGCTTCGATTTCCACGGACGGCGGCAATACCTGGAATTACAGCTTTCCGTTGTTTTTCCCGGACAGTAACGGCTATGCGGGGCGGAATGCCACCACGATAATCGATCCGGGCATCGTGGAAGGGCCGGACGGCACGATTTATTTTATCGCGGACGTCAACCCGACCGGCAGTACGACGATGTATAAGACCATTGGGACCGGAACGGGCTATGTTACGGTGGATAATGGCGCAGACGAAGGCCGTTACCTGGCGCTTACGGAAAATTACAGCAATGTGGAAACCGTGCCGGCTGACGACGACTTGGAAAAATACCCGTATTATGTGGGAGATTTGGACGAAGAAGGGTATGCGCTGATATTAAGGCGTGAGGACGGCAGCGAAACCGGCTACGGCGTAGATGAGTGGTATAACCTGTATACCGTAGAGAACGGAGAATTCATTGACAATTTAACGCAGAAGCAGGTAAATACGGATATGGATATCCAGCAGAACGCGTTTTACAGGGATTCTCTGTTCCACGTATACAGCATTGATTATCTGTGGGTGATTACGTCAAAGGACGGCGGCAGAACCTGGGAGCATCCGCGCGACCTGACGGATCAGATCAAACGGCCAGTCAATGAGCATGGACTTTTAGTGTCTCCGGGACAGGGCATTACGACAAGCATCGGGGATATTGTGATTGGCTTTTACAATACGCAGGACGGGGAAGAGAATGCCAGTATCGTATACTCTGTGGACAACGGTACCACCTGGAAGCGGACCGGCGACGTAAACGGCGCTGCTGCCGGCGGGTTCTGGACCTCCGAAAACGAAATCGTAGAGCTTTGGGACGGCACGCTGCGGATGTTTATGCGTAATGGCCAGGGGCGGATCAGTTATGTGGACGCCGTCAAAAATGAAGACGGAGACTATGAGCTGGCGGCTCCGGTCCGGACGGAGTTCCCAAGCATCACAACAAGCAACGGCTGCAATATAACCGCGATCAGCTATTCCAAGCCGATTGACGGCAAGCAGGCTATTTTGGTCGCGACGCCGACCGGGAGCAGCCGTGCAAACGGAAAGATTTTTACCTTCCTGGTAGAGGAGGACAATTCTCTGACGCTGTACCATACGTTTGATATTCCGGAGGCGCAGAGCGGATATGTATATTCCTGCCTGACGGAGCTTTGCGACGGTACCATCGGCCTTCTGTGGGAGCCGAATAAATGGGAATCTACGCAGGTTTCGATCCTGTTTGATAAATTCAGCATTCTGGATTTGGCCCCGCAGGCGAATCTGACGGATGTAACAGTCAATGTCCGTCTTGAAATGGGGGAAACCTATACCAGGACATACAGCAAAAAAGGCAGTACCGGGGTGACCCAAGAGCCGGACAGGTTTGTTGCGACGGCAGATTTAGGGCCGGCAGACGGAGGACTTATGGTTACGATTTCCGGTGAGGGAGAGGGCTTCACAACTGCCGTCATTGATGGCGTGATGTATAAAATCTATGTGACCTATAACGAGTCCTTTGAGAATCCCGGCTGCACCCATACCAGTACCTACACCAGAGGCTTCGTTCCGGAAGACTGCTATGAGGACGGTTATACCGGCGACACGGTCTGCGTGACCTGCGGCAAGCTTCTGGAGTCCGGTGAGCGCATACCGGCGACCGGACACGATTGGGACAGGGGAACCACCACAAAGGCAGTGACGGAAACAGAAAACGGAGAGAAGGTTTACCACTGCATGAACGAGCCGTTCCATACGAAGACACAGGTCATCTATGCTTCGGTTTATGCGCCGCTGCTGCAGGAATATAACGCGGTGCTAAAGGAATTGGCGCAGTCCGGCATTTATACGGCGTCAAGCGTTGCGTCATTAAAGGCTGTTTTTGAGGAGCACAGGGCGGTTGTCGAAGAGAACGGCGCGAACCGCAAGCGTATGCTTGAGAGCACACAGGCGCTGCGCGAGGCCAGAGAAGCACTGTTTACCAGGCCTCTCGGCACCTTAAAGGCAGAGCTTTCCTCGGCAGTTGCGGCGGCGGCGCAGGATTATACCGCAGGAAAGGGCAGTCTGCCGGATGCGGTCTGGAATGCATTTCAGACGGCGTACACACAGGCGGCAGGCGTCGGGGCAGACGCTTCGGCCTCTGAGCTGTGGAGTCTGACGAACGCACTGACCGAAGCGTGGCGGAATGTAAGGGCTGCAAAGCAGGAGCAGGAGCTTGCCGCAGCCAAAGAAGCGCTTACGGCAGGGCTTGCCGCAGCCAAAGCAGTTTATGATGCAGGCGGCGGCAAATATACGGCTGATTCCTGGAAAGCCTTTGCAGACGCTTATCAGAATGCGGTCAGCTGCGCGGCGAATTTTGCGGCAGCGGTTCCGGGGGACAGTGCGGCAATACGCAATACGCTGGATGCGCTTAAAAAGGCGCAGGCAGGGCTTACGGAGGCGGCCGTTCCGGCTCCAAAGGATGAAATTACGGCCGGCAGTACGGTAAAGCAAAAGAACATACAGTATAAAGTGCTGGATGCGGCTAAAAAGACGGTTTCCGTTCAGAAGGGACTGAAAAAAAGCGCGTCAAAGGTTACCGTACCCGCTTCCATTCAGATTGAGGGCGTAAGCTATACCGTTACGAAGATTGGAGCAAATGCTTTTCAGGGATACGGTAAGCTGACGCAGGTAACGATCGGCAAGAACGTGACATCCATCGGCGGGAAAGCGTTTTCGGGCTGTAAAAAGCTGAATAAGATTGTCTTAAAGGGAACAAAGCTTGGCACCGTGGCAAAGGGCGCGTTTAAAAATACCGCGGCAAAGCCGAAGGTAACCGTGCCGAAGAGCTTGAAGAAGGGGGAACGGAACGCTCTTCTGAAGAAATTTAAGAACGCTGGTATGAGCAAGCATGCAAAGATAAAATAAACAGACGACAGAACAAAGTTTCCACCCGGAGCCGGACGGCTGCCGGGTGGGAATTTTTTGTGAAAAACTTTGCATTTAAAGCGTTGTATGGTATACTAATAACGAATATGCAATTCTGAAGGAATACAGGGGGATATGATGTTAAACCAGGAACGCGTATGTGAAATGACGAAGCTTGCGATATTTGACCAAAAGGAAGGCCGCGAATATAAGCCGATGATTCAGTATTTCCGCAAGGATTATGTGGCCAAGGAGCTGCTGAAAAGCTTTCTGACAGGTACGGCTGCTTTTTTTATCCTTGCCGCGGCCCTTGTCCTGTACCATATGGAGGAGCTGATGGATCGGCTGAATACCCTTGATATTCAAAGGCTTACAGTCCGCGGGATTTTAGCCTATGCAGTATTTCTGGCGGTATATCTGCTGATTACGTATGCCGTATACAATATGAGGTATACCAGCGGGCGCCGTGAGGTAAAGAAATACTATATTCATTTAAAGCGGGTCAACCGGATATACCATGAGGAGGATCAGCTGTAGCATGCCGCAGAGGCAGCAGGAGGGGTGAATCGTGACGGTTTTGTTAGAAATAAAAGAAAAGTTAAAAAACACATACGGGAAGTACGATATCTATTTCAACCCGCTGTTTAAATTTATGCTGGCGTTATGTGTTTTTTGGATGATAAATGGAAATATTGGTTATATGGAGAGGCTTAAGCCCGTGCCGGTTCTGCTTGCGATGGCTTTGATCTGCTCCATACTTCCGATTAGCGTTATGATATTTCTTTCAGGCGTGGTGATTCTTCTGCATTTATATGCGCTTGCGCTGGAGGTGGCGGCCGTGGCTCTTGTGCTGTTTTTGCTGCTGGGGCTTTTGTATTTCCGTTTTGCGCCGAAGGACGGTATTTATACGGTTCTGATGCCGCTCTGCCTGCACCTTCATATCGGCCCGGTGATGCCGATGGCAGTAGGGCTGTTGGGAAAGGCTTATTCGGTAGTGTCTGTACTCTGCGGTACAGTGGTCTGGTTCTTTTTGCGCAGCGTGAAGGAGAACGAGGCGGCGTTTGGCAACGGCGGGCAGGCGGGGGACATTTCCAAATTTACGATGGCGCTGAATCAGATTATGGAGAATAAGGAAATGCTTTTGGTGCTTGCAGCATTTGTGCTGGTCACGGTCGCAGTGTATTTTATCCGGAATCTTTCCGTGGACTATGCGTGGACGGCGGCCATTGTAATCGGCGCTCTGGTCAATTTTGTCGTTCTGTTCGCAGGCTATCTGTTGCTTGGCATTTCCGGTAAAACAGTGGAGCTTGTGCTTAGTTCGCTTTTGTCTCTGGCTGTGTCTTTGGTGCTGGAGTTTCTGTTTTTCAATGTGGATTATACCAGGACGGAGCGGGTGCAGTTTGAGGATGACGAGTATTATTACTTTGTCAAAGCCGTTCCCAAAATATATCTGGCCCAAAAGGAAAAACAGGTCAAGCGTTTTAATACAAAGGCGAACGGACGGGCGGCAAGGAAGCAGCTTTCAGACGATATGGACGATATGTAAACAGAAATGGCGCAGAAAGGAAGTGGGACGCGTGGAACATATGCTGTCAATGTTTCTAGTATTTAAGGATAAATATCTGACATGGATAGATTTGCCGGTAATCACCTACATTGATATTGTTGAGATTATCATTATAGCGTTCTTATTCTATACAATTCTGGTCTGGATTAAGAGTACAAGGGCGTGGATGCTGTTTAAGGGGCTGATGGTAATCCTTGTCTTTGTTCTGCTGGCAGCGGTATTCCAGATGAATACGATCCTGTGGCTGGCGGAAAAGGCGATTAACGTAGGAGTCATTGCGATTGTGGTTATTTTTCAGCCGGAGCTGCGGCGCGCTTTAGAGCAGCTGGGCAGGAAAAACTTCTTAAGCGGCATCGTTTCGCTGGAATTCGGCAGGGATGAGACGGAGAAGATCAGTGCAAAGACCATCAATGAGCTGGTGCGTGCCTGCTTTGAGATGAGTAAGGTAAAGACGGGAGCGCTGATTGTCATTGAGGACAGCGTCGTGCTTTCCGAATATGAGAGGACGGGAATCGCCTTAGACGCCGTTTTGACCAATCAGCTTTTGATCAATATATTTGAAAAAAATACACCGCTGCACGACGGCGCGATTATTGTACGCGGGGATCGGATTGTATCCGCGACCTGCTATCTGCCGCTTTCGGATAATATGGAGCTCAGTAAGGACCTGGGGACCAGACACCGGGCGGCTGTGGGGATCAGCGAGGTCAGCGATTCTCTGACCATTGTAGTATCCGAAGAAAACGGCAGAGTTTCGATTGCCACAGGAGGGAGGCTGATCCGCGAGCTGGATCAGGAAGGGCTGCGTAAGCACTTAAAGGCATTGAATAAATATGAACCGGACAACAAGCGCAAGGGCTTACTGAAAAGGAGGCTGAAAAATGCTAAACAAGATATTCAAGTGGATGACAAATAATCTCGGCCTGAAAATCCTTGCAGTCATATTTGCCAGCGTGCTCTGGCTTGCCGTAGTCAATATTGACGATCCGAAGACCACAAGGACATTTACGACGACAGTCAGTGTGGAGAACAACGATTATCTGACAGAGAACGGCAAATATTATGAAATCGTAAACAACAGCAATACCGTTACATTTAAGGTGAGCGGAAAACGCTCCTATCTGGAGCGCATGAGCAATATAGATTTTAAGGCGACTGCAGATTTGGAGCTGATCGAGAATTTAAGCCGCGTTCCGATTGAAATTACGCCGCAGCGCTACGGCGGCTATGTGACCGTCGCGAGTAAGGTGAATTATCTGGAGCTGCATGTGGAGGATCTGGTATCCAAGCCCTTTATGATTGCCGTTGAGACGGAGGGAGAGGTGATGGAGCGGCATGCATTGGGAGAGACGAGCGTATCTCCGACACTACTGCGTGTTTCCGGTCCGGCCTCGCTGGTCAATTCCGTGGATAAGGCCGTTGCTACCGTAAATGTCGAGGGGATGTCCCAGGATCTTACAGACAGCGTGATACCGATTTTATATGATAAGGACGGCAAGGAAATGGACAGCAAGGATCTTTCCTTCAACATCCAAAATGTAATGGTTTCCGTACGGATTCTCGATACAAAGGAGGTCACGCTGAATTTTCAGACGACAGGCACACTGCCGGCCGGCTATGAATATCTTGGTATAGAATACAGTCCGCAGACGGTCACGGTCAAAGGAACGTCGGCTGTTTTAAACACCATAAACAGTATTACGGTACCGGAGGCCGTGCTGGATTTGACCGATGCGGTGGACGACATTAAAAAAGAGGTGGATATTTCGTCCTATCTGCCGTCCGGCGTTACGCTAAAGGACAGTAAGCAGGCTAAGATTGACGTTGTTGTAAAAATCGAAAAGCACGAGAGGCGGAAGGTTCAGATACCGACTGCGAATATTACAGTAAATAATCTGGGCGCCCGATATGATGCAAAATTTCTGGAGGATATGGCAGAGGTAGAGCTGGAAGGACTGGCTTCCGAGCTGAATGAGCTGGATGCGTCCGCGCTGACCGGAAGCATTGACGTCAGCGGAATGCTTGAGGGAGAGCACAAGGTCAGCCTGCAGCTGAATCTGGACAGCAAATTTACGCTGGTAAAAAATACGGTAGTGACCATTGATATTGTGCCCAAGGGATCGGATTCGGGCACGCAGGATCCGGATAAGGGCGAAACCGATAAAGAGGACGCGGATCAGGAAGAGGCGTCAGAGGAGGATTCGGAACAGAAGGATACGAATACAGGCAATACGGGCAATACAGCGGCGCCGTCTTCCGGCGTGGCCAGAAAGCCCAATCAATAAAAGGATCGGAGGAATGAAAAATGAGCAGAATGTTTGGTACGGACGGGGTACGCGGAGTAGCGGGAACGGAGCTTACCATTGAGCTGGCGATGAAGCTGGGCCAGGCGGGAGCATATGTGCTGACAAAGGAAAGAGAGCATCAGCCGACGATTATCGTGGGCTGTGATACCAGGATTTCAGGGGGGATGCTTGCCAATGCGCTGATGGCAGGAATTTGCTCGGTAGGCGCCAATGCAATTTATGCGGGAGTGGTTCCTACGCCGGCGATCGCTTACCTGGCCAGGAAGCATAAGGTAGACGCGGGCGTTGTGATTTCGGCCTCCCACAATCCGATGGAATTTAACGGGATCAAATTTTTCAACGGAGAGGGCTATAAGCTTTCCGATCAGCTGGAGGATGAAATTGAAGAGCTGATCCGCAATCATATGAAGGATGTACCGATGCCGACGGGCTCCGGAATCGGTAAAATCGAATACCGTCTGGACATCAAGGACGAATATGTGCGGTTTATCAAAAAAACCGTTCCGATTGATTTATCAAATTTAAAAATCGTGGTGGACTGCGCGGAGGGCGCGGCCTATTACACCTCAGTCAAGGCGCTTCGGGAGCTTGGGGCGAATCTGGTTCCGATTCATATCCGTCCGGACGGGACGAATATCAATGCCAACTGCGGCTCTACACATATGGAAGAATTAAAGGCGCGCGTGGTATACGAAAAAGCAGATATCGGAATTGCATTTGACGGAGACGCGGATCGTATGCTGGCAGTCGATGAGCTGGGAAATGTGGTGGACGGCGATCAGATTATGGCGATTGTCGGAAGCCACATGAAAAAGCAGGGAACGCTCAAGCAGGATACGATTGTCGTGACGGTTATGACAAATCTGGGCTTCTCTCTGATGGGAGAGCGCGAGGGCCTGCACATTGAAAAGACAAAGGTGGGCGACCGCTATGTGCTTGAAAATATGCTGGCGAACGGCTACAATCTCGGCGGAGAGCAATCCGGACATATCATCTTTTTGGATGACAACACGACCGGAGACGGCCTGTTAAGCGCCCTGCAGCTTCTGCGGGTGATGGCGGAAACAAACGAAAAATTATCGGAGCTGGCGAAAATTATGGAGGTGCTGCCGCAGGCGCTTGTCAATGCCAAGGTTCCGAATCACAAAAAGGAACACTATATGGATTATGCGGAAATTGCGGAAGCAATCGATGCACTGGAAGCAAAGTTCCACGGAGAGGGCAGGGTTTTGATCCGCCCGTCCGGCACGGAGCCGTTAGTGCGCGTCATGATCGAGGGGAAGGATCAGAAGGTCATTGAGGAAGAGGCGCGTAAGCTGGCGGAGCTGATTACGGATACGATGCTTTAATACAGGAGGAATGGGATATGGTAAGCCAGAAGGTAACAATTAAGAACCCTACCGGGCTGCATCTGCGTCCGGCCGGGATACTTTGCAGGGAAGCAATGAATTTTAAGTCCCTGGTGACATTTCAGTATAGGGGCAACACGGCAAATGCCAAAAGCGTTTTGAGCGTTCTGGGCGCCTGCATCAAATCCGGCGATGAAATAGAGCTGGTTTGTGAAGGGGAGGATGAAAAAGAGGCTTTAAAGGTACTGGTGGCCTTGATTGAGGAAGGCTTTGGCGAATAGGAGGACATCCGGTAAACATGCGTAGGTTAGACCGAAAAAACGGGATCGAATTGGGAGTGATGACGGTGATCTTTGTGATTGCCGCCGTCCTTGTGTATAAAACGACGATTTTGACGCGTATGGTACTCCCCCGGGTACAGACGCAGGTAGAGGCAGAGGAAGGCCTTTTTTATCTGCCGCAGGGGAATGCGCATATCGAACAGTCCTTTCGGTATCCATCTGAGAACCTGCTCAGTGTCGGAACAAAAATTTCTTTAAATGAGGATGCGCTGGGCAATCTGGTTTCCAATGAAAAAAATCTGGATCTCGGCGTCATTCATCTGGATGTCCGGGATGAATCCGGAGCATCCGTGATGCATGCGGATTATGATGTGTATGCGTTGGCGGATGAGCAGAACCTGCTGGCGTCCTTTCCCGGCACGCAGGCCGGCTGGGCAGGCCGGCAGCTGACGATGGTGCTGGATGTGGAAGCCGCTGCAAAAGAGGTGGAGCTGGCATTTGGCTGCAGCACTAAGAAGGCCGAAGGAGCGGCGCTTTCCATAGACGGTGAGGACGTAAGCGATACGCTCAATATCCAGACGGCGGAGTACCAGTTTACCTACTGGAAGCAGTGGGCGGTGTTTGGCGCGGCGCTCCTTTATCTGCTGCTGCTTGGGACCTATCTGGGGTTTGCCGTGCTGCGCATGAAGCCGGAGCAGGTGTTTTTGTTTGCAGGCGCGGTTTTGGCGTTTCTCTATCTGCTTTTGCTGCCGCCGCTTGCGGTTCCGGACGAGGAGGTGCATATCAAAGAAGCCTATTACTACTCCAATTACCTGACGGGGCGCGGACAGGCAGAGGAAGGAAAGCTTCGCATAGATCAGGAGGATTTTCAAGCGCTTGAGATGTTTGAGACAACCCCTTCGCTTTCCGAATATGATGATTTGAAAAACCACTTGTTCCAGGGAGGACGGGAGGACGGGACGAAGGAAATCAAACGGCCCGATACCCAGGCGCCGGCTGTCACATATCTTCCGGGTATCCTGGGGCTTACCCTGGGGCGGCTGTTTGGCTTAAACGGCTTATGGACCATTTATCTGGGCAGGCTGTGCTGCATCCTGTGCTACCTGCTGACGATGTACTGGTTTATCCGTCTGATGCCGTTTGGGAAGCCGGCCGCATTTATCATAGCGATTCTGCCGATGACGATTCAGCAGTGCTGCTCCTATTCGTATGATTCTGTTGTAATTGAAATTGCATTTTTGTATATTGCGGTGCTGTTTGGACTATTATATAAAGAAGGGCCGATCCGACGGCGGCAGATAGTGCTGTATGCGGGATTTATGGTTGTGCTTTCTATCTGCAAGGGCGGTACGTATATGCCGCTGTGCCTGCTGACGATGCTGATTCCGGCCGCCCGCTTTGGGGGCCAGAGGAAAAAATGGATCTTTACGGGCTGTATGGCGGCAATTGCCATCGCAGCATTTCTGTCAGGTACGCTTGGCTATGTGCTGTATGTGGCGAGTCCTACGGCAGAGCAGGCGGCAGAATCCTATCTGGAGGGAAAGGCTTACGGCGCGGCAGGCCTTCTGTCGGAGCCGATGACCTTTCTTTGCATGCTGACACGTACGCTGTTTGCATCCGGAGACGGTTTCCTGGAAACGATGCTGGGGATGCAGTTAGGCTGGCTGAATGTCTTTGTCTCAAGGCTTGTAATTTACGGCATGCTGTTTCTGCTCATTTTATCCATGGTGCGGATTGAGGACGGGCGGGAGCGCCTGCAGATTGAGGTAAGCGGGATACAGAAGGCGTCGTACCTTGGCGTGTGCATCCTTTCCGCGGCGATGGTCTTTATCTCCATGTTTATGAGCTGGACGCCGAAGGGGTCGATTGCTATTGCAGGCGTTCAGGGAAGGTATTTCCTGCCGCTTCTGCCGGTGCTTCTGATGCTGTTCTACAGCAAAAACGCCGTACTAAGGAAGGATATGGGCAGGCGGTTTATGTACGTTGCGGTCAGCCTGCAGTGCGTCGCCGTATACGGCATACTGATGTCCCTGGAGAGAATCATATGAGTACTTCAAAAAAAATAGTGATTATCCCTGCATACAATGAGCAGGGGGGAATTGAAAAAACCGTACGGGATATTTTGGAGCATGCGCCGGATTTTGACTATGTCATTATCAATGACTGTTCTACGGATCGTACGCTGGAGGTTTGTCAGAAAAACGGCTTTCATGTGATCAATCTGCCGGTAAACTTAGGGATCGGCGGCGGTGTGCAGACCGGATATGTCTATGCGTGGCGGAACGGGTATGACGTCGCGGTACAGTTTGACGGCGACGGGCAGCACAATGCCAGATATCTGGACGCGATGGCAGACAAGCTGGAAAAGGAGCAGCTGGATATGGTGATCGGATCGCGGTATATTAAGAAGGAAGGCTTTCAGTCCAGTGGGATACGGCGGCTGGGCATCCGCTATTTTACTACGCTGATTCAGCTGGTAACCGGGCAGAAGATTACCGATCCGACCTCGGGCATGCGCATGGTAAGCCGGGATGTAATCGGGCTGTATGCGGAGAATTATCCGAAGGATTATCCGGAGCCGGAAAGCGTCGTAGCTATTTTAAAAAAGGGCAAACGGGTAGAGGAGCTTCCGGTGCAGATGAACGCAAGAGAGGAAGGCGTTTCATCCATTTCGCCCCGGAAATCCGTCTACTATATGATAAAGGTATCCCTGGCAATTCTGATTGCGGCGGTTCGGAGGTAGGATACGATGAGTTTCAAAATACAGATGATTGTGGCAGCGATCGTGCTGTTTGCATTGCTCTATATTGCAAATATGGTGCGCAGGGAAACGCTGGATATTAAATTTGCGCTTCCGTGGCTGACGGTGGGCGCAGCCGTTTTGGTCCTGGATATGTTTCCGGGCATTATGAATTACCTGGTGCATCTGCTGGGGATCGAGCTGCCGGTCAATATGATGTTTTTTTTCGGATTCTGCTTTACATTGCTTTTGGTGTTTTCACTGACCGTAAAGGTTTCAAGGCAGTCCGAGCAGCTAAAACGCCTGACGCAGGAGATTGCGCTGTTAGAAGAGGGCATGGGCAAAGAAAAAATAAAAGAAGGAGAAGTGTTTAAGAAAAAAGATGAATCGTGATATATGTGATGACGACGCCTATGGAGGGTTTGGTAAGGTACAGATTTTAATGTCCACGTACAACGGAGAGGAGTATATCCGGGAGCAGTTGGATTCGATTCTGGCACAGAGCTATCCGGATGTGGATATTCTGATCCGGGATGACGGCTCAAGCGACGATACGTTCGTGATTTTAAAGGAATACGAGGAGCTGCATCAGAATATACGTGCTTATCAGGGAGAAAACCTGGGAGTAAACCGAAGCTTTTTTGAATTGCTGCGCGCAAGCAATGGGAATGCGGCGTACATAGGGTTCTGCGATCAGGATGATTACTGGCTGCCGGAGAAGATAGAGAGAGCGGTCGGACAGCTGAGGCAGTTCAAAGGACCGGCGCTTTACTGCGGTGCGAAGACGCTAGTGGATGAGAATTTAGAGCCGTTTAAGGCACAGCAGAATCCTCATGTAAATCCGGGCTTTGGCAATGCTGTAATTGAAAGTATCTGCTCCGGATGTACGGCGCTTTTGAACCGTGAGCTGGCAGAGATTATCAAAGAACGCCTGCCCGAGGACGTCATCCACCATGACTGGTGGTGCTATATGGCGGCCGCTTATCTGGGCAGCATTTACTATGACGAAAACTCTTATATCTATTACCGGCAGCATCCGGGCAATGAAGTGGGAGCCAGCGGCTCTGCGCTCGGCATGATAAAGGCAAAGGCAAGGGATTTGAAAAAGCGTCATGGAGATTTGAAAAAACAGCTTCTGGATTTTAAGCATTTTTATCATACAAAGCCGGATAAGGACAAGCTGGTAGACGCCATACTGGGCGCGGAGAAGTTTCCCGAGCGGTTTACCATTTTGTTTGATCGCAGATGGTACCGCCAGAGTGCGCTTGACAACTGGGTTGTCCGGGGGTTGTTTCTGTTGAACCGCATGTTATAAATTTTTTCTTAAAGGAAAGGGTATTACGATGAAGAAAATATTAGTGACCGGCTGCAACGGTCAGCTTGGAAGAGCAATTAATCAGGAGTACGCAGGAGAGGATATTACCTTTATCAACACCGATGTCGTGGAGGGAGAGGGGGTTACGCCGTTAGATATTACGGATGTGGCGGCAGTCCTGGCACTGGCGGAGGAGACGAAGCCGGATGTGATGATCAACTGCGCGGCGCACACCAATGTCGACGCCTGTGAGACACAGTGGGATCTGGCCTATCAAATCAATGCGATTGGGCCGAGGAACTTAAGTATTGCGGCAGAACGCGTTGGTGCAAAGCTGATTCACGTTTCTACGGACTATGTATTTCCGGGGACGTCGCCGAAGCCCCTGACGGAATTCGATCCGGTAGGGCCGATCAGCGCTTACGGAAAGACCAAGCTGGAGGGGGAGAATTTTGTAAAGGAATTTTCGCAGAGGCATTTTATCCTGCGGACGGCGTGGCTGTACGGAGACGGAAAGAATTTTGTGAAGACGATGCTAAGGCTTTCGGAGTCGCATGATGTGGTCACGGTGGTATCGGATCAGTTCGGGTCGCCGACGAGTGCGGTGGAGCTGGCGAAAATGATTCATTTTCTGGAGCCGACGGAGAATTACGGGACGTATCATGCGACCTGTGAGGGACAGTGCAGCTGGGCGGATTTCGCGGTAAAGATATT
>CANDKL010000020.1 GCA_947385255.1 uncultured Roseburia sp.
AGATATGAGGCTGTGACTGGAGTTCAGACGTGTGCTCTTCCGATCTCTATTATAATGATATCTTAGACGGCTGGAAGGAAGCAGAGGATGCCGCCTTTACGATTAACGAAGAGGAATGGGCGAAGGTGGTGTTTGAGGATCGCTTCAAGGCGCCGGAGGAAGAGACGGAGAGCGAAGCGGTAGGAGCGACGGATACCGAAAGCGTGACGGATACGGAGAACGTATCGGCAACGGAGGAGTAGAAGGACAAAAAGCAATAGAGGAAGGATGATGCTGCATACGGGGCCGCGGCAGGCTGCCCTGTTTTGCAGCATTTTTTAAGAGCCGCGTGCATAGAACCGGAACGGACAGTGCAGAATATTTGAGATTCTCTGCGGTACGCTCAAAAAAGAGGAGAGGCGTTATGAAAAAACTGTTGGTTTATTTGAAGGATTACAAAAAGGAATGTGTAACAGCCCCGCTGTTTAAGATGCTGGAAGCGATTTTTGAGCTGCTGGTGCCGTTGGTAATGGCGTCGGTCATCGATCGGGGAATTGCGGAACGGGATATTCCCTATATTGTCAAAATGTGCCTGGTTATGGTCGCGCTTGGAATGGTGGGGCTTTTTTGCTCGGTTACAGCGCAGTATTTTTCGGCGAAGGCGGCGGCAGGCTTTGGAACCGGGGTGCGCCATGCATTGTTTTCGCATATCCAGTCGCTGTCCTTTACGAATCTGGATCAGGTGGGTACGTCTGCGCTGATTACCCGGATGACCAGTGATATCAATCAGGCGCAAAACGGGGTCAATATGGTGCTGCGCTTATTTTTGCGGTCGCCGTTTATTGTGCTGGGGGCCATGGTGATGGCATTTACTGTTGACGGAAAGGCGGCAATGCTGTTTGTGGTGACGATACCGCTGCTGTCGTTTGTGGTGTTCGGTGTGATGCGCGTCAGTATTCCGCTTTACAAAAAGGTACAGGACAGGCTGGATGCGGTCACGCTGCATGTGAGGGAAAATTTGACCGGAGTACGCGTGATTCGGGCGTTTCACCTGGAGGAGGAGGAAACGGCGGAATTTAAAGAGCGCAGCCAGAGCCTTACGGCGATGCAGATGCTGGCAGGCAAAATTTCCGGGCTGATGAATCCGGTGACGTACGTGCTGATCAATGGCATGACGGCGTTTCTGATTTATACGGGCGCTCTGGAGGTGGACTGCGGCAGGATTACGCAGGGCGAGGTTGTGGCGCTGGTCAATTATATGAGCCAGATTCTGGTGGAGCTGATTAAATTTGCCAATTTAATTATTACGATTACGAAGGCGGCGGCCTGCGCAAACCGTATTCAGGACGTGTTTGAAATACCGGAGGGGGAGCAGGCCGTTCCTTACAAAAAAACGGAGGAGCTGCCGTGGGAGCCGGATGAGATGGTGGTATTTTCCCATGTGGGTCTGACCTATGAGAAGGCCGGGGCAGAGTCCTTAACGGATATCAGCTTTCGGGCAAAGCGCGGCGAGACGATTGGCGTTATCGGCGGTACGGGCTCGGGAAAAACCTCGCTGGTGCATCTGATTTCGGGCTTTTATCCGCATACGGCCGGAAGCATTCGTATTGATGGCAGGGACATTGTTTCGTATTCGAAGGAGGAGCTTCGGGCAAAGATCGGCATCGTGATGCAGAGGGCAGTCCTGTTTGCGGGGACGATACGTGAAAATCTCTGCTGGGGCAGGGAGGACGCCACAGAGGAGGAGCTGACGGAGGCATTAAAAACGGCGCAGGCGCTGGAGGTTATCGACAAAAAGGAAGGAAGGCTGGATGCCAGGGTAGCGCAGGGAGGCGCCAATTTTTCGGGCGGGCAGAAGCAGCGTCTTTCGATTGCAAGGGCATTGGTGAAAAACCCGGAGATTCTGATTCTGGACGACAGCGCCTCTGCGCTGGACTATGCGACGGATGCCGCGCTCCGCCGGGCGATTGCGGGACTCAAAAAGCAGCCGACCGTATTTATTGTTTCCCAGAGGGCTTCCTCCATTCAGTATGCCAATCGGATTTTGGTACTGGATGACGGAGAACTGGCCGGCGTAGGAACGAATGAAGAGCTGCTTCATAGCTGCAAGGTGTACCAGGAAATCTATTATTCCCAATTCCCGGAAAAAATGCGTCAAAAGGGGGAGGTGCAGTATGTTTAAGAAAAAGGAAAAACAGATGGTAATTCTGAAAAAGCTGCTTGGATATATTCGAAAATACACGGTTCTCATCCTTTTTTCCCTGCTGTTTGCTGCAGTGTCGGCTATTCTGACGCTGTATGTACCGATTCTGACCGGGCAGGCGATTGACAGGATCATCGGGCCGGGAAACGTGGAATTTGCAGGGCTTTACGTGATTCTGCGCCGGATGGTGTGTATTGTCCTTTTGACGGCGGCGGCACAGTGGCTGATGAATCTCTGTAATAACCGGATTACCTATCAGGTGGTGCGGGATCTGCGTGTGGATGCGTTTCAAAGGATCGAAGTACTGCCGTTTCCATATCTGGACGCGCATTCGCACGGGGAGCTGGTAAGCCGCGTGATTGCCGATGCGGATCAGGTGGCGGACGGCCTTTTAATGGGATTTACCCAGCTCTTTACCGGGGTCATTACAATTATCGGGACGTTATTGTTTATGGTGGGCATCCAGTTTCAGATTGCACTGGTTGTTATCTGCATTACACCGGTATCGCTGTTTGTGGCGGCGTTTATCGCAAAGCGGACCTTTTCTATGTTTCAGCTGCAGTCAGAGGCGAGGGGGGAGCAGACCGCCCTGATTGAAGAAATGGTGGCAAACCAGAAGATGGTGCAGGCGTATGCACAGGAAAACAAGGTTTTGGACAAATTTGACGCGATCAACGGGCGGCTGGAAAAATGCTCCTTAAGGGCGACATTTTTTTCCTCGCTGACCAATCCCTGCACCCGGTTTGTCAACAGCCTGGTGTATACCGGCGTCGGGATTTTCGGCGCAATTGCAGCAGTATCCGGCGCAATCAGCGTCGGTCAGCTGGCCAGCTTTTTGAGCTATGCCAATCAGTATACAAAGCCGTTTAACGAAATTTCCGGCGTTGTGACAGAGCTGCAGAACGCGCTTGCCTGTGCGGGCAGGATTTTAGAGCTGATTGAAGAGACGCCGCAGCCGAAGGAGGATGCAGACGCCGTGTGCTTAGAGGACGTAAGGGGAGAGGTTTCTTTGGAGCATGTGGATTTTTCCTATACCAGGGGACAGCATTTGATTGAGGACTTTAACCTGTCTGTGAAGCCGGGGCAGCGTGTGGCGATTGTAGGGCCGACCGGGTGCGGTAAGACGACGTTAATTAACCTGCTGATGCGGTTTTATGATACGGACGGAGGCAGTATCCGGGTGGACGGTACGGATATCCGCCATGTGACGCGGGAGAGCCTGCGCACCTCTTACGGCATGGTGCTGCAGGAGACGTGGCTTAGAGAGGGGACGATTCTGGAAAATATCTGCATGGGGAAAAAGGACGCGGGGCGGGAAGCTGTCATTGAGGCGGCAAAGGCCTCTCATGCGCACAGCTTTATCAAGCGTCTCCCGAACGGCTACGATACGGTGGTTACCGAAGAGGGAGGCGGCCTTTCCCAGGGGCAGAAGCAGCTTTTATGCATTGCAAGAGTTATGCTCGGCCTGCCGCCGATGCTGATTTTAGATGAAGCCACCTCGTCGATTGATACCCGTACAGAGCAAAAAATTCAGAATGCATTTGCAAAAATGATGGAGGGACGCACCAGCTTTATTGTGGCGCACCGCCTTTCCACGATAAAGGAAGCGGATCGGATACTGGTGATGAAGGACGGACATATTTTAGAACAGGGAAATCACGAGACACTGCTTGCGAAAAATGGATTTTATGCTACACTATATAAGAGCCAGTTTGTGGACAGCCGCGGATAATACCGGGCAGTTTTGCAGATACTGTAAATACAGGCGGGGCGAAAAGGAGTAACAAAAGATAAAAACCGGAATATAATATAGGTAGCAGAACCTGATAGAACCGGTATGTGTAACAGGGCAGCCTGGCTGAGCTGTTACTTATTACCAAAATATTACATATATTACATGTGCAGAAAAATCTTGACAAATGAAAGAGCTTGTCACTATAATTAATGTTTGTATGTAATGGAATATCAGGAGTTTTAACATAGAGGTGCGATATATGGAACAGTATATTATTAAAGGCGGTAATCCGCTGGTAGGCGAAGTGGAGATTGGCGGGGCGAAAAATGCGGCCCTTGCGATATTGGCAACGGCAATTATGGCAGACGAGACGGTGACAATTGAAAATCTCCCGGATGTATGTGATATCAATGTGATGCTGGACGCGATACGCGGCATCGGCGGAATGGTAGACAGGATCGATGCGCATACAGTTAAGATCAATGGTTCCATGATCTGCGATCTGAGCGTAGATTACGAATATATCAAGAAGATCAGGGCGTCCTATTATCTGTTGGGCGCGCTGCTTGGAAAATATAAAAAGGCCGAGGTCGCACTGCCGGGCGGCTGCGATATCGGGAGCAGGCCGATTGACCTGCATTTAAAGGGCTTCCGTGCGCTGGGCGCCAGTGTGGACATCCGGCACGGGCTGATTTCCGCGGAGGCGGAGCATTTAAAGGGCACGCATATTTATCTGGATAAGGTTTCCGTCGGGGCGACGATTAATATTATGATGGCCGCGTCCATGGCAGAGGGCAAGACGACGATTGAGAACGCGGCGAAGGAGCCGCATGTGGTAGACGTGGCGAACTGCTTAAACAGCATGGGGGCGAATATCCGCGGCGCCGGGACCGATGTGATCCGCATTTCCGGCGTGGAGCGGCTGCATAAGACGGAGTATTCGATTATTCCCGATCAGATCGAGGCGGGGACCTTTATGTTTGCCGCCGCGGCAACCAGAGGGGATATTACGGTAAAGAACGTCATTCCCAAGCATTTGGAAGCGACGTCGGCCAAATTACTGGAAATCGGCTGTGAGATTGAGGAATTGGACGACGCGGTGCGCGTGGTGGCGTCAAAGCCGCTGCACCACACGCAGGTGACGACACTGCCGTATCCGGGCTTTCCGACCGATATGCAGCCGCAGATGTCGGTGCTTTTAGGCATTGCGGAGGGGACCAGTACGGTGACGGAGAGCATTTTCGAGAACCGTTTTAAATATGTGGATGAGCTTGCGCGTATGGGCGCGTCGATTAAGGTGGAGAGCAATATCGCTATCGTGACGGGCGCGGACAAATATACGGGGGCAAGAGTGAGCGCGCCGGATCTGAGAGCCGGGGCGGCGCTTGTCATAGCAGGGCTTGCGGCGGAAGGGATTACAGTCGTTGACGATATTTATTATATTGAGCGCGGCTATGAGAATTTCGACGGGAAGCTGGCGCTGCTGGGGGCGCAGATTGAGAAGGTGTCCACGGAGAAGGAGATATTGAAGTTTAAGCTGAAGGTGTCATAGGACGCCGGCGGGCAGCGGATATATAGAGAAAATTGCCGGAAACTGCGGAAAACCGCGGGGCCGGCTTTTTTTGTGTTCTGCTCTGGGCGTCGCTTTTGGAAAAACAATTTCCCCCGTGATAGGTAATCCATTGGGGATCAATTTTCAGAAAAATCACAAAAAGAAATTGAAATTCATGGAAATGTTTTGTATAATAAATGCAGCATTACCATTGTGTGACAATATTTTTTGTCTAAAATGCACATGGTGATAATAATAAGATGGGAGGAATTATATGAGACAAAAATTGGCAAAACGGTTATGGAAACAGAGTCTTGGGATGGGAATGTCCCTTGCAATGGCATTGACAATGCTTCCGGCTGTCCCGGCAAAGGCAGAAGAGACGGCGCTGTTAAAAGCCGGCAGCATCAACACGGCGGAAGGGAATGTGACAGAGGGGCAGCCGTTTGCGGCAGGTACGGCGGGAAGTGAAAACTTCCGTATCCCGGCGATGATTGTAACGAAAAACGGGAATCTTTTGGCCGCTGCGGACGCAAGGTATGGAACGACAGGAGACGGAGGCGGGCTGGATACGATTGCTTCCGTATCTGAAGACGGCGGACAGACCTGGAAGTACAGTTTTCCGCTGTTTTTCCCGGACAGCAACGGGTATGCGGGGAATACGGCGACGACGATTATCGATCCGGTGCTGGTACAGGGAGAAGACGGTGCGGTGTATTGCATGGCGGATGTGAATCCGACCGGAGTTACGACAATGGGCGGCTATACGCTTCCGGGCGAAGGCACAGGCTATATTACGGTAGACGGAAAAGAGCGCCTGGCCCTGACAGATGACTATGAGAATGTGAATACAGCGCCTGCGGCGGACGATACGGAAACCTACGGATATTATGTGGGCGACTGGGACGAGCAGGGCTATGCGCCGGTAATCAGCCGCGCAAACGGCAGTGCCAGTACGTATGCAGTGGATAAGTGGTACAATCTTTACAGTGTAAAGGGCGGGGAATATGCAGCGGATTTGACGCAGGCGCAGGTCAATGATCCGAATACGCAGATACAGCAGAATGCGTTTTACAGAGACTCCTCCCTCCATGTGTACAATACCGGTTATATTATGTATGCCAAATCTACGGACGACGGGCTTACCTGGGGCGATCCGGAGATTTTGAATACCCAGATCAAGCGGCCGGGCGAGAGGGCGCTTTTGGTATCGCCGGGGAAGGGCACGCTGACCTCGGACGGTACGATCGTCATTCCGTTTTATGATCATGACGGATCCACAGAAGAGAATGCCAGCATTATCTGGTCGGACGACAACGGTGCGACATGGACGCGTTCCGGAGATATTCCGGGCACGGAGAACGGCGGATACTGGTCCTCCGAGAGCGAAGTTGTAGAATTAAACGACGGTACGCTGCGCATGTTCTTTAGAAGCGGACAGGGCACGGTGTGCTACGCGGACGCGGCAAGGAATGAGGAAGGGGCGTATGTATTTGCGGCGCCGAAAACGACGGGCGTTGCATGTACCTCGACCTGCAATGTGACAGCCAGCAGCTATTCGAAGCCCATCGACGGCAAGCAGGCGCTTTTGGTTGCCATGCCGGGCGGCGCAGGACGCACAAACGGTAAGGTGTTTACCTTCTTAGTGGATGCAGAGGACGGCAATAAGATGACGCTTAAAAATACGTTTTCCGTACCGGCTAGCGCAGGCGCTTACCAGTATTCCTGTATGGACGAGCTGCCTGACGCCTCTGTCGGTCTTCTCTGGGAAAACGGCGCCGGCAGTATGCGCTATGACAATTTTAATATTATGGAGCTGGTGCCAAACGGTTTTATTGCAGGCGCCGAGATGAATCTTGAGATGCATACGGGCGGAACCTATACCAGGGAATACACCGTAGACGCAGAGAATATGGGAATCCAGCAGGAGCCGGACGCATCGGTTGCAGAGGTTCAGGTGACGCGCGGCGAAGCAAGGGAGCAGTTTGTGATACCGCTGTATGCGCATATTGCAGATCAGGCCAGCAGCCTGGCAAGCTTTGCAGAGGAGAGAGATCCTTCTTTGGATATTGCGGATGCCGAGTTTACGCTGACAGCCGCTGAGGGTGAGGATACCTATACGATTTACAATGAGAGTACGGGATTGTATCTGACGAATTCGGGGGCGCAAACCTTCTTTAATGCCGATCCGGTGGATATGAAGGTGATCGACGAAAGCGGGGAAGGGACCTTCCGTATATACCAGAGCGCTACCGGCACAAGGTATGTATACTTCCATGCTCCACAGATGAATATGAATGCGAATACCGGATATAACGGACAGGTAGGAAATGAGCTGACGTTGTTAGAAAAGCAGGATGCTATTTCAGAGGATGATATCGTTCCGGGTTATCGAGTTGCTTCAGAAATTACTTCCGGTAAGAACTATCTGATTGCGTATCTCTGGACGCCGGAGGAAAAGACCGATGTGATTATTCTTTATCCGACAAACGGCACAAATAATCAGACAAAGCTGGTCGGAGAGGCATTTACAGAGGTGAGCTCCGCCGTGAGCTCGCTTACCATTACCAGTGTCGGCGAAGGCCAGACGACGGCAGTCGTTGACGGTATGACTTATCACATTACCTGCCTGGGCAATCAGAAAATTTCACTGCGCAAGGGAGAGAAATATTTTATTGCCGGTGCAACAGAATGTGAATCCGAGGATCCGGCAGCCGTAAAGGCAGAGGCCGGAGAGGAATCCCGGAATGCGCTGTTTGACTGCGAGCAGAGCGCACAGTATGATTTTTCCGGCTATTCCGATATTCCGAACTGGGATATTGATATGTCTGAGGCAGAATTTGTAGTAGAAGAAAGCGGCGAGGATGCCTATACCATTTTCAATCCTTCTGCAGGCGTTTATCTGACGAATTACAATGCAGGCGAGTATTTCCAGGCAAGCAGCATTCCGCAGATTTTAAATCCGGTAGACAGCGGCGACGGCGTGACATCATTTGAAATTATCCGTTCCGATAATAACCGGTATTGCTATTTCTTCTTTGAGAGGATGGGATTCGACGCGCTGTCTACCAACCAGGGTATTCATCAGGGTACCGGAAAGCCATGGGCAGAGGTGGGCGATTTCGGATTTGAATTCCTCGAAAAATCAGACACAGTGACGAATCTGGATCCCATTCCGGGCTATCGTCTGGTATCTGAAATTACATCGGGCAAAACCTATTTAATTACCGAGTATTATACGGTAAGGGAGGAAGGAAAAGAGGATGAGAAGGGAATCATCGTCCTTTATCCGAGAATCGGTATCGAGAACCAGTCCAAGCTGTTTAAAGTGGTGGATGTTCCGGGCGTTTATATTACAGCACTGGCGGATTCCGGAAGCGTAAAGGTGACTGTCGACGGTCAGGTTTATGAGGTTGTCATTGAAGGCGCCTGCCTGCATGAAGGGGCAAAACGGATCGACGGCAGCATTGCCGCAACATGTACAGAAGCCGGCTATTCCGGAGATACCTACTGTTCCGTATGCGGTGAATTGATTGCGCAGGGCCATACAACGGAGCCGACTGGCCACAATTATGACAACGGTAAAGTGACAAAGCCGGTAACCGTAGAAGAGGACGGCGTTATGACGTTTACCTGTAAGAATGATTCCAACCATACCTATACAGAGGTCATTTCCTCCTATGATTATGCATGGGAAGAGCTGAACAAAGCAGTTGCGTCCGCAGAGGAAAAAGCAAAACAGACGGAGGTTTATACGGAAAGCACGCTTTCAGAGCTGAACAAGGCAATCCAGGCAGCGAAGGGACTTGCTAAGGATGCACAGAAGAGTGCGGTGAACGAAGCGCGCGAGAAGCTGACGGCAGCAGAAGGCTCTCTGGTTACAAAGGAATTGCAGGAGAAGATTGACGAGCTGACCGCTTTAGTCAACATGCAGCTGGATGCAAGCGAATACTCAGAGGAGACCTTCGCCGTGCTGACGACTGCGATAGAAAACGGCAAAGAGGCATTAGGACGGCCCAACGCAACGGTAAATACTCTAAAGAGAGCGATTGACCGAATCAACAGCGCACTGGATAATCTGGTAAACCTCAAGGATGTTGCATTGAATGAGGCTTTGACAGTACTTCGCTCCAAAATTGATGAAGCAGCGAAGCTGATTCCGAACCAGGCCTCCTATTCCGCAGAGACATTTGCGGCGTTCAAGAGTGCATATGATAGTGCGGTAGCAGCCAGGGACAGCGAATCAATCAAGGCAAATAAGGATGCGGCAGCTCTAAACAATGCACTGGCCAAATTAACGGCAGCAATGAGCGGCTTAAAGGCAGCGGAGCAACCGGCTCCTCCGGCGCCGACAGAGACAAAAACAGCGGCTCCGGCGATTCAGAGCCTGTCCGTATCCGCAGCCAAGAACGGCATAGCGGTTCAGGTTACGGTCAGTCCGGTGGATGGTGCGGCACAGTATGCGGTTTACCGTGTTGTAAACGGCAAGGCTGCGCTGGTGGGCAATACGGCAGCCGGCAAGGCGGTTGTTACGGATAAGGCGCTCACGGCCCGCAAGGCATCCTATTATGCAGTCGCATTGGATGCATCCGGCAAGGCAATCAGCGAGAACGGCGCGGCAAAGGAGGTTACCTTAGGAAAAGCAATCAAGATCAAGAAGGTTTCTTCCGTATCCTCCGGTATTAAGATTACCTGGAATAAAGCCAAGAAGGCGACGGGCTATGTGGTTTACCGTTCTGCCAAGAAGAATGGAAGCTATACAAAGCTTGCAACTGTGAAGAAGAGCAAATCCAGCTATACCGATAAGAAGGCGGCAAAGGGTAAGACCTACTATTATAAGATTGTTTATAAGACCAAGAACGGTGTCAGCGTGATGAGTGCGGTTTCGAAAAAAGTGAAGAGAAAGAAATAAGAAATGCGGTGTGTGCCGCGCCTGCAGAGGGATCTGCGGGCGCGGCATATTTATGTGGGAGGGATTTGATGTATCCGCCGCATCCTCTCCCCGGCGGATCCTTTCCCAAGTCTTTTGTCCGCACTTGATCATTACGAAAAATCAGTTTATAATAAAGACCTGAAAATACGATAAATCAGGAGGTAGAAAATGGAAAAACGAAAAAAATTCTGCGCGGCGGCGATCCTGTCTGCAGCATTGTTTTCTTTGCTGCCGCTTGTTCCGGCAAATGCCGGAGAAGCTTCTTTTGATGCATATCGGAAGCCGTTTTTATCCGGCCCGGTCCGAACCTGGGTTTATCAGGGAGAGGAGTTCGGTAGAAACCGGAATAAGGTGTTTGCGGACGATCAGGAGGACGGGGATCTGACGGCAGAGATCCGGCAGACCGGTACGGTGGATACGTCGCGGCCCGGTACGTATACCGTGACATATCAGGTGACAGATTCGGATGGGAATCAGGCCAGTATGGAGACAACGGTGACAGTTCTGGCAGCCGCAAGTAAGGATGCGGAGGCCAAAAGGGTACAGCGGAGGCTTTATACGCTGCCGGAGGCCTCTCATCTGACAAATATCGGCTTTAACAGAGGATATTACCATGACAGGCAGAGCCTTGGCGTCTGGCTGCCTGCGGATGCGGAGCTTAAAATCCGTCTGGTAAATTCCAAAGAATTCGGCCAGGAGCTGGAGCTTAAGCTGCTCAACAATGACGCATGGACGGAAAAGGTATCCCGCAGCACAGGAGGGGCCTGGGGCGATCCTGCGGATTCGGTCCGGATTCCTGCCAATGGGGACTGGATTACGGTGAAAAACAGCTATCTGGATGGGGGCGCGGCGAAGAGCGCAGACAGCGTGCCGTTTATTTATACGCCGAAGGACACGACGGTGCAGCCGATTGTGGAGATCGAATGGAACGACAGCCTGCAGGATATCCCCTATTATCGCTATCAGGATGATCAGGCTGCGTTTTTCAGTGAATGGGATCGTTCGAAGGCGCCGTATGCCGTGATCGAAGGCCAGGCCGCTACGTTTTTAACGCCCATAAAGGACAGAAACCGGATTATCAATTATCCGAATGCCAGTGAGCCGTACCGCTTTCACACGCTGGATGAAATGCTGGAGTGGTCCGCTGCATTTGTAAAGCAGTACGACGCCTATGCCGGTCTGGATTTTTATGCAGATGAGCCGTATAACCAGAATGTGCGGGCGAAGTTTTTCATTAAGGCGAATAAGCATGGCGCGGGCCAGGCATATTATTCCGGCGATCACAGTGCAAATAACGACGATAATCTGGGCGATTACCTGTGCCGGCACTGGGTTTCTCTGCATGAGTTCGGCCATGGATACGAGGGCGCGATTGCCACGCGGGAGAATTCGTTTGTAGAGACGACCAACAATATTATGGGCTATTATTTTGAACCGACCTACCGGCCGGAATCAGATTTTGGATGGCTGTTGGGCGGCAAGGGAAAGACGAAGCTGGAGGCTTTTAATTACCTTGGCCGGACAGCGGAGGAAAAACGAAACAGCGTGAAGGCCTTCAACGATCTGACAGAGGGACAGAAGCTTTACGATTTGACGCTTTATATGTTTACCAATATGCTCGATTATCTTGGGCCGCAGAAGACGACGGCCGCGATGCATACGCAGTATCGGAAGTATTATTATGAGAACCGGGAGCATACGTCCTCCTCGGACGTTATCATAGACAGCTTCAGCCGGTCAGGCGGTTTTAATGTGGCGCCTTATTTTGACGGCTGGCACATTCATGCCTCCGAGCTTTTGGAGGATCAGCTTTATGACAAGGATTTGCCGATGCTGTATTATCTTCGGAATCTGATTGGGGACGATGCGCTTGCAGAGCAAGCCCGACAGCAGTTAAATGCCGCGGGCATGGCATTAGACGGGATTTACAGCCTGGTCTGCACCGATGATCTGACGAAGCTTTCCACAGCCTATACCAGCAATGTGACCCTCAAGCTGTCGATTGACGATTTTTCTGCCGTAGAAGGCAAAACGATTGTGATTAAGAACGGCAAGAAGGTTGTGGCCAGAGTTCCTGTGGACAAAAGGGAGCTTCGTGTCGATCTGCCGATCGGCATCTATGAGGCAGAGCTTCCTATGCCGCGCACAGGCAGCTATCAGTACGGCAATGAATATCTGATCGCATCGAAGGGTGCGGCCGTCAAAGAGCTTGTTTATACAAAGACAACGGGAAATCCGCTGGTTGACGATGCGCAGCTGAAGCTTTTGGGCATGTCGGACGCAGAGGTGGCCGTGCTTACATTGGACACAAGCCGGAGTCGGTTAAACTGCAGCATTCACAACATAGAGCCGCATATTTATTTTACGAATCCGGATGAGCCTTATGTGTCAATCCGTATCCTGAATCCGCAGGGCCAGGAGCTCTTTTCCCGCTCGCTGGCAGGCGTCGGTAAGGCGGAAGCCTTTGACGGCGATTTTGACTTTCCGGCCGGGTCAAGGGTGGAGGTCATGCACAGGGAGATCGGCAGGCTGCGGCTTGTAAGCCGGTATACCAGGGAAACGCTCCCGGAATATACAATTTCCGGCGCGAATACGGTGACGTTTGTGATGACGGAGCAGGGGCTGATGCCGCAGGAATGGGGACAGGAACAGAGAAACCGTGCCTATCAGTCCATGCTGACCTCTTATTCCGATTTTATGCTGGAGCATATGACCAGGGGGGATTTGTCCACGCAGAGCAAATACCACAATGCAAAGCTTACGGTGTCCCGGGCATTTGAAGCGTTAGCGGAGGAGGCCAAACAGGAATACCGCGCAAATTATGGGATTCTGATTGGGGAAGAGGCAGACAGCTATCAGAGGTACGTAAAAATAGATTCCGGACGGCTTGAGGGAAGCGCCGACAGCCAGCAGGATGGAACAGAGAACGCAGCGGCAAACGCTGTGGACGGGGATACCGGTACGATGTGGCACTCCAAATACAGCGGCGAGGACATTGCCGGCGGCAAGAACAATACCTATACGATAACCCTTCCGGAGCCAACAGACATTGGCAGGCTGGAGTATGTACCGCGGCAAAGCGGCAACAACAACGGTATTATCTTATCCTATGGGATTTCCTACAGTACAGAAAGCAGCGGGGACAATTTTATCGAAATTCCGTTGAACTCAAACGTCTGGGCGGAGGATAAGAAGGTAAAATCCGTTGAGTTTTTTGCGCCGAAGGCAAAGAGAATCCGGATTGCGGCGCTCTCCACGGCAGGGGACGGCGGCAAGGATAAATTTATTTCCGCAGCGGAATTTTATCTGTACGAAACATACAGTGTTTCAACGGCCCAGACCTATCTGAACAATCTGTACTTAAATGCAAAAGGCGCGTCGGTAAAAAAATACGAAAACGGGGAGCAGGCCTCCCTTCGCGTGAACGGGAAAACGAAAGCCTTTGAAAACGGAATTGGAATGGATGCAGGCGCAGCCGTGACCTGGGATCTGGAGGGAAAGAATTTCGGCGCATTTACCGCCTGGCTCGGTATAAACGCCGCACAGACAGGAAACGACAAGGCGGCGGTGGAAATTTACGGCGACGGCCTTCTTTTGTATCAGTCCGATGGATTGTCCGGAGCAGACTCTGCAGAATCCGTATATCTGGATATTGCGGGAGTTCACAAGCTCTTGATTGCGACGGCCGGATCCGGCGGCGCCGCACATGTGGTGCTTGCCGACGCAAGGCTTTTAAACGGGGGGGATCAGCAGGAGCTGACCCTCATAAAAGGAGAAGCTGTAGCAGTTCCCGCGAATGCCGCGCTTAAGCCTGCGGACAAAGGAAGGGTGAGCTGGAGTTCCTCCGATTCCTCCGTGGCGCAGGTAGACGGAATCGGCGTGGTCACGGCAGCCGGTATCGGAGACGCCGTTGTGACGGCGCGCTTTGCGGACGGCTCATCGTCAGACTGCAGGGTGCATGTAAAGGAAACGCCGGAGGAGCTTTTTGACGCAGTCAAAGCAGACGCCCTGGCACAGCTTGGTTCCTATAAAAATCCGGCCGATTACCGCGAGGCGCAGAAAAAGGAGCTGGAGGCTGTCCTTGCGCAGGCAAGGGACGCCATTTTACATGCGGCAGATGAGGAGAGCCTGGCAGAGGCATTAAGGGCGGCGAAGGCAGCGATGGATCGGATTAAAACAAACGCACAGCTGACAGCAGAGGAGCAAGGCAGCACGCCTGCTTTTCCGGCGGCAGGAACGAAAAAAACAATCGGCTTGCTGACATACCAGATAAAGAAAACCGGCCCGTCCGGCGGAACCGTAACGGTGACAAAGGCGAAGAATAAGGCAAATATCGCGATTCCCGCTTCGGTAAGGATTGCAGGATATTCGTACCAGGTGACGGAGGTAAAGGCGAAAGCATTTAGCGGCTGTAAAAAGCTGACGAAGGTTACGATTGGCAAGAATGTTGTCATAATCGGAAAGAAAGCGTTTGAAGGCTGTAAGAAGCTTACGAAGGTAACGATAAAGGCGAAAAAGCTGAATAAGGTAGGAAAGGGCGCATTTGCAAAAATCAGCGCAAAGGCAAAAATTACGGTTCCGAAGGGAAAGCAGAAAAGCTATAAGAAGCTGTTTAAAAACGCCGGGCTGCCGAAGGGGGCCGCGCTGAAATAAACAGCAGTAAGAAAGCATATCGGAATCAAAAAGGGCTGCTGCACGGCGGAAGAAACGTGCGGCAGCCCTTTTATACGGCTTTTATAACAGAGACTGGATGTGCAGATCCGGCGTGCGGGACAGGTCAATACACTCCCCGTCTGCGACCTGCACAATGGGTTTGGATAAAAACTGTTTGTTCAGCATGATAATCGTTGCAGTCCTGCCATCCGAAAGCTGAATACGGCTGCCCTGATAGGTGTAGGCAATTCCCTCCAAAAATGTGAGGATGAACCTGGGATTGTATTTCTGAAGGCCGTCGTTTTCAAAATTCGCGATGACATGGAACGGACAGATCGGGGCGCGGTAGGACCTGGCGGCGGTCATCGCGTCGTATACGTCTGCAATGGCAATGATCTGTGCAAAACGGTCGATTTCGTCGCCCTTTAATTGCTGCGGATAGCCGCTGCCGTCACAGCGCTCCTGATGCATCAGAGCGGCATATTTAATATGGGGATTCAGCTGCGTATAGGGAAGCAGCATCAGGTATCCGTGTGCCGGGTATTTTTTTACAAGCACAAGCTCTTCATCGGTATATTTCCCCGGCTTGTCGAGAATTTCAGCCGGAATCCTCAGCTTGCCGATGTCATGCAGCAGAGCGGCGACGGCTAAGGTCTCAAGATCCCGATCGGACATCTTTAACCATCTGCCCAGGACGCTGGCAATCAGCGTCACATTTAAGGAATGGGCATAAATGCTGTCTTCGATGGTGCGCATGGTATGCAAAATATGGAACATCTCAAATGAGGTAGATACCTTGCGCAGCAGCGGCTCTGCCGTCTGGAAGAGCAGATCCGTATCAAGCTGTCCGTTTTCGGCGGCTGCTTTGGCCAACAGGGTTTTTAAGCTCTCGGCGGCGCGGGTATACGCATGCTGCAGGTTCTGGAACTCGGCATAGCCCTTTACCCGTTCGAGGTAGGTCGGCTCGAAAACGCTTTCTGCCGCTGCCTGGGACGGTTCCTCGTGATCCTGGATCTGGATCGCGTCGATACTGTAAAAGCGAATGCTGGAAATCAGAGGATCCGTTAAGATCACACCCTCGCTGACAATGAGCTGCCCATTTTTGGTTACAACGGGAACGGCGGTTACCATGCCCTTTTTTAATTGATCAGTTTTAATCATCTGCATTTGGAACACTCCCTTTGATTGGTTATTTAGAATTCTTTTCTTGTTTGGAAATCATCTATGACGATCTTTGTAGTTTCAAGGCCGTTTGGCATAGAAATACCTGCTTTTTATGTGGGCCGTTGATAGACTATTTCATTATATCAGATCCGCGAACGGGGTGTAAAGTCATTGTTGAGGGATTTTGGGAGGACAGCAACAGTTTAAACTGTTATAATTTACATGATCAAAATAGCAGGATCCACTTGACATACGTTCCAAAATGGCGTACCCTATAGTAAATTCAATCATATAGCTTTCTCTTATTCAGAGTGATGGAGATACATAGGATCTGTGAAGTCACGGCAACCCCTCAGGGATTTCCCCGCAGGAAGGTGCCAACCTGAGCGAGATATTCGAACAATAAGAGGAATGGATTTTACAGTTGCCAAAATCTTTCCGCTTATTTTTATAGGCGGTTTTTTTACGCCATAAAATGAAAGCCATGTTTGAATTCAAATGAAAAACAATGGAAAAGGAGAATTGGTGATGGAGAAAAGATTATTTACATCCGAATCAGTAACAGAAGGGCATCCGGACAAAATCTGCGATGCGGTTTCCGACGCGATCTTAGACGCCTGCATGGAACAGGATCCCATGAGCCGCGTGGCCTGCGAGACGGCGGCCTGCACAGGCTTTGTATTAGTGACGGGAGAGATCAGCACAAAGGCAAATCTGGATATCCAGGCGATCGTAAGAAGGACCGTCAATGAAATTGGCTACGACAGCTCAGAGAAAGGCTTTGACGGAAATACCTGCGCTGTAATGGTGGCTTTGGACAAGCAGTCCCCGGATATTGCCATGGGTGTGGACAAGGCGCTCGAAGCGAAGGAAAATAAAATGACAGACGCCGAAATAGAAGCAATCGGGGCCGGAGATCAGGGCATGATGTTTGGTTATGCGGTCAATGAAACGGAAGAATACATGCCGTATCCGATTGCGCTGGCACATAAGCTGGCACAGCAGCTTACAAAGGTGCGCAAGGACGGAACCCTTGGCTACCTGCGGCCGGACGGCAAGTCCCAGGTTTCTGTGGAATATGATGAAAACGGCAGGCCGAGCCGCTTAGAGGCGGTGGTTATTTCCTCCCAGCATGACGAGAAAATCACACAGGAGCAAATCCATAAGGATGTGAAGCAGTATGTTCTGGATCCGGTTCTTCCGGCTGATATGGTCGATGCAGATACCAAAATCTTTATCAATCCGACCGGACGTTTTGTGATCGGCGGCCCGCAGGGCGATGCCGGACTGACCGGACGCAAAATTATCGTAGATACCTACGGCGGCTATGCACGTCACGGCGGCGGCGCGTTTTCCGGCAAGGACTGTACAAAGGTAGACCGTTCCGCGGCTTATGCGGCGCGGTATGTAGCGAAAAACATTGTAGCCGCGGGCCTTGCGGAAAAATGTGAGATCCAGCTTGCGTATGCAATCGGGGTGGCGCAGCCGACTTCCGTTATGGTGGATACCTTTGGAACCGGAAAAATTGCCGACGATAAGCTGGTAGAAATTGTCCGCAAGAACTTCGATTTGCGCCCGGCTGGGATTATTAAAATGCTGGATCTCAGAAGGCCGATTTATAAGGGAACTGCGGCTTACGGGCATTTTGGACGGCAGGATTTAAATCTGCCGTGGGAAGCTCTGGACAAGGTAGAGGATTTGAAGAAGTATTTATAAGAAAAAACAAGCGGCATCGACTGCGTGTCCGTCAGGCAGAGGACATGGTACGCCGCCGGGACTGTGTTCCGGCGGCTGCTATGTCCTCTTTTTTATGAAAAGTTTAGAATATATTCCACATATTTTATTCAATTTCCCCCAATCCATGTTATAATACCTCATGAGACTTTTACCACCCGAAAGGAGCAGGAGATGAAATTAAAAACCAGACTGACCATATCGTTTTGTATCATCATTTTCGTACCGATCCTGCTCGCCGTTTTTGTCATCTTCGGTTTCCAGAATTTCCAGATGCGCGCTATTGAACGCACCTATGGAATGGAAACCGGCGACTACAATTATCTGATTAATTCCTTCCAGCTTTTAAACCAATATACGAAGGAGGATTATGCGTATCTGCTGCAGGAAGCCGCCGGGCATCCGGACAGCTTCTTGGATACTGTGTTTTTGGATCAGGTGAACCGCCGCCTGGAGAGCAAATATTCCTATCTGATTGTGCGCAAGGAGGATGCATTCATCTATCTGGGGCAGGAGGATGCACAGCTGCAAGTGGAGGAGCTTCCCTGGTACCGGGAGGATGACCCGGACGAGAAGCCCGTAACCTATGTAGATGAAGAGGAAAACGTGCTGATTAAGCAGATTGATTTTTTGTTTACGGATGGAGATCGGGGGAGTGTTTTTATTGTGACGGCTTCCCGTGGGATTTTGCCGGAGGTGCAGAGTCTGCTGTTGGATGGATGTATTTCGATTCTGGTGATTCTGATGCTGACGGCGGCGATGCTGATTATCTGGATTTACCAGGGCATTATCCGGCCCATTAAGAATCTGGAAATGGCGACGTTAAATATCCAGCAGGGCAATCTGGATTTTACGATTTCAGCTGAGGGAAATGATGAAATCAGCGAGCTTTGTGCGAATTTTGAAGAGATGCGCAAGCGTTTAAAGGAGTCCTCGGAGCAGCAGATGGCGAGCGAGCGGGGAAACCGGGAGCTGATCAGTAATATTGCGCACGATCTGAGGACGCCGATTACAGCCGTGAAGGGATATTCCGAGGGGCTTTTAGACGGTGTGGCGGATACGCCGCAGAAGCAGGAGAAGTATCTGCGGATCATCAACAGCAAGGCGAATGAAATAGACGCTTTGTTAAATGAGCTGACGCTGTATGCTAAAATTGACACAAACCGCATTCCGTATAATTTTAACAAAATAAATGTGTCCGAATATTTTAACGACTGCGTGGAGGAAATCGGGCTGGATTTGGAGGAAAAGCACATTGGACTGGCGTATTTTAATTATGTGGACAATGATGTGATGATCATTGCCGATCCGGAGCAGCTCAAGCGCAGCGTGAATAATATTATCGGCAATTCCGTCAAATATCTGGACAAGCGGCATGGGCTGATTAATATCCGGATTAAGGACGTCGGAGATTTTATCCAGGTGGAGATTGAGGACAACGGCAGAGGGATTGCGGCGAAGGATCTGCCGTATGTCTTTGAACGGTTTTACCGGGCGGATGCTTCGCGCAATTCGGCGACCGGAGGCAGCGGCATTGGGCTTTCCATTGTAAAGAAGATTATTGAGGATCACGGAGGCAAGATCTGGGCGACCAGCAAGGAATCGGTCGGGACAGTCATGTATTTTGTAATACGTAAATATCAGGAGGTTATTTCGGATGAGTAAAGTGTTGATTATTGAGGATGAGGTGGCAATTGCAGATTTGGAAAAGGATTATCTGGAATTAAGCGGATTCGAGGTGGAAATCGAAAATTCCGGGGATTTGGGACTGGAGCGCGCACTGCGGGAGGATTTTGATATGTATATTCTGGATATCATGCTGCAGGGCGTGGACGGCTTTGAAATCTGCAAGCGGATTCGGGAGGTCAAGAATACGCCGATTTTGATGGTGTCCGCCAAGAAGGACGATATTGACAAAATCAGAGGCCTTGGGCTTGGCGCGGACGATTATATTACAAAGCCGTTTTCCCCGAGCGAGCTGGTAGCCAGGGTGAAGGCGCATCTGGCGCGCTATGAGCGCTTAATCGGCAGCAGTCAGCAGGAAAACGATGTGATTGAAATCCGCGGAATCAAAATTGACAAAACGGCGCGCCGGGTATGGGTGAATGAGGAGGAAAAGCAGTTTACGGCCAAGGAGTTTGACCTTTTGGCCTTTTTGGCCGAGAATCCAAACCATGTCTTTACCAAGGAGGAGCTGTTCCGGGAGATCTGGGATATGGAATCCATTGGGGATATTGCGACCGTTACGGTACATATTAAGAAGATACGGGAGAAAATTGAGATCAACACCGCGAAGCCGCAATACATTGAAACGATATGGGGACTGGGGTATCGGTTTAAGGTCTGAGG
>CANDKL010000021.1 GCA_947385255.1 uncultured Roseburia sp.
CTGCTCAGATTCACATGCTCATAGGAATGATTGCCGATCAGGTGTCCGTCCTGATGCATCTGTTCCACAAGCTGCGGCGAGATTTCCACTGCTTTTCCCAATAAAAAGAACGTGGCATGCACACCACGTTCCCTGAGCCCGTCTAAAAGCCCTTCTGTATAAATTGCATTCGGACCGTCATCAAACGTGAGCGCCACCTTTTTCTTTGCCAAATCCTGTGTACTTACCTCTGATGCTTCCTCATTTGCCTCGTTTATCTGCATAACCGGCTGATTTTCTTCTGCCTCTGTCCTTCTGTTCAGCAGATGCTCCGCCCCCTCCTCCGCGGCCGCCCCCAAAAGGATGCAGGCCAGCATGAGATCCAGCCCCAAAAGAAAATTTCGAATTTTTTTCATCTTACCACTGCTTCCAATGCTCTTATCATACTATATGCAGAGGGGGAAGGAAAATCCACTTTTTTTATGCGGGAGCGTTATCTTTTTACACTGGCCGTCAGCCCGTTTTCTCCCACATCAATCCATATCGTATCGCCGCCGCTTACCTGATCCGCTAAAATCAGCTTTGCCGAAAGCGTCTCCACATGCTTTTGCAGAAACCGTTTTAAGGGCCTTGCGCCAAATACCGGATCGTAGCCATGCTCCACAACATAGTTCTCTGCCGCATCCGAAAGCGCCACCTTAATTTCCCGATCCCTTAAGCGGCCGTTCAGCTCCGCAAGCAGCAGGTGGACAATATTTCCGATATGTTCCTTTGTAAGCGGCTGAAACAGGATGATCTCGTCCAGACGGTTTAAAAATTCCGGCCGGAAATTTCCGCGCAGCTCTCCCATTACGGCCTCTTCCACCTCGGGGCTTATCTGCCCGTCCGCTCCGATATGCTCCAGAAGATGGGATGAGCCCAGGTTCGAGGTCATAATAATTATCGTATTTTTAAAATCCACGGTGCGTCCCTGGGAATCGGTAACCCGCCCGTCGTCCAGCACCTGCAGCAATACGTTAAACACATCCGGATGCGCCTTTTCTATCTCGTCAAACAGGACGACAGAATAAGGCTTTCTGCGCACGGCCTCCGTAAGCTGCCCGCCCTCGTCGTAGCCGACGTATCCGGGAGGCGCTCCGATCAGACGGGATACGGAAAATTTCTCCATATATTCGGACATATCCAGACGCACCATATTGCTTTCGTCATCAAACAGACTCTCCGCCAGCGCCTTGGCCAGCTCCGTCTTCCCGACGCCGGTAGGCCCTAAGAACAGAAATGAGCCAATCGGCTTCGTCGGATCCTTAATGCCTGCCTTGGAACGGATAATCGCTTCCGTCACCTTTGTCACGCCGTCATCCTGCCCAATTACGCGCCTGTGCAGCTCCTCGTCAAGATGCAGCGTTTTATTGCGCTCGCTTTCCGTCAGCTTGGCAACCGGAATGCCCGTCCAGCGGGAAATAATCCGTGCTATTTCCTCCTCGCTGACATTTTCGTGTACTAAGGACGTCCCTTCCTTTTTTACTTTTGCTTCCTCGGCCAAAAGCTCCTTCTGTACCTGTGGAAGCCTGCCGTACTGCAGCTCGGCCGCTTTTTCCAAATCGTAATTCTGCTGTGCCTGCTTGATTTCGTTTTTTAAGCCCTCCAGCTCTTCCCGCAGCCTCTGTACATGCTCGACGTCCCGTTTTTCGTTATCCCACTGTGCCTTCTTGGCGGAAAATTGATCCTTAAGCTCCGCCAGCTCCTTCTGCAGGCTTTGCAGGCGCTCCCGACTTAAGTGATCCTCCTCCTTCTTTAGGGCCGTTTCCTCAATTTCCATCTGCATAATGCGGCGGTTCAGCTCATCCAGCTCGGTGGGCATCGAATCAAGCTCCGTCTTAATCAGTGCGCAGGCCTCATCCACCAAGTCAATCGCCTTATCCGGCAGAAAACGGTCGGAAATATAACGGTTGGACAGCACGGCTGCAGAAACCAGCGCGGCGTCTGCAATTTTTACCCCGTGGAATACTTCATAGCGCTCCTTTAAGCCGCGGAGGATAGAAATCGTATCCTCTACCGTCGGCTCGTCTACCATCACCGGCTGAAACCGCCGTTCCAGCGCGGCGTCCTTTTCGATGTACTGGCGGTATTCATCCAGCGTCGTTGCGCCGATGCAGTGCAGCTCGCCTCTGGCCAGCATAGGCTTTAACATATTTCCGGCGTCCATCGCCCCCTCCGTCTTGCCCGCGCCTACAATCGTGTGCAGCTCGTCAATAAACAAAATCATCTGCCCGCCTGATTTTTTCACCTCGTCCAGTACGGCCTTCAAACGCTCCTCAAATTCACCCCGGTACTTGGCGCCGGCAACCAGCGCGCCCATATCCAGCGCAAACAGCTTCTTTTCCTTTAACCCCTCAGGCACGTCTCCCCGAACAATCCGCTGTGCCAGCCCTTCTACAACCGCGGTTTTGCCGACGCCGGGCTCGCCGATTAAAACCGGATTATTTTTTGTCTTACGGGATAAAATCCGTACCACATTTCGGATTTCGGAATCACGTCCAATAACCGGATCGAGCTTTTGCTCCCTTGCCCTTGCAACCAGATCCACCGCATACTTTTCCAGCGTATCATAAGTAGCCTCCGGATTGTCGGAGGTCACTCTCTGATTGCCACGGACAGTGGAAAGCGCTGTTAAAAAGCGCTCTCTTGTAATTCCGTATTCCTTAAAAATTTCCTTCATGGCAGGGTTCGGATATTGCAGCAGCGCCAAAAACAGGTGTTCAACGGATACATATTCGTCCCCCATCTGCTTCGCCTCGTCTTCTGCACTGATTAACACTTTATTCAATGCCTGCCCGATATATATCTGGCCGCCGGACACCTTAACCCGCTTTTCCAGATGGCGGATAGCGTTATCCATAAAATGTGCCGTATTGATTTCCATTTTTTCAATCATTTTCGGAATCAGACCATCCTCCTGGCGCATGAGCGCCACCAGCAGATGCTCCTGTTCGATTTCCTGATTGCCGTATTCGTATGCTAATTTCTCGCAAGCCTGGATGGCTTCGATTGACTTTTGTGTAAACCTCTGTATGTTCATAACAACACCTCCTGAGAGAAGCCTGTACCTATTCTGTGCTTTATGCTACAGAATATGCGTACTCGTTTTTCGTTCTGTATGAAATATAGCACGCGTTGTTAGCACTGTCAATAGGTGAGTGCTAAAGTTGTGTGAAAATTTTATGAAGTGGTTACATTTCACGGGGCGGGGAAATTGTTTTTCCAAAAGCGACGCCCAGAGCAGAACTCCCTTTTTCAGTCCTCTGACACGCTCCCGCTGCATTTTTTACGAGCGCAAGCGTGCCGGAGGATCTGAAGGAAGCGGACTTAAGCGTTGCTATCGAATCAACCCTCGATGCTACGACAAGCATTTCCCCACCCCTGAAAAGTAACGTAACCTCAATCAAGAACAAAAGCACATTGATAATTCAATAGACTTTACACTCTGGATATGATATACTTCTCCATAGCAACTGGAAACACCACAAAAAGGAGCGTGATATGATGTCATTGACAAATGAAGATTTACAAGCAATTAGTCAATTACTGGACACAAAACTTGACGAAAGATTAAACCCAATCAACGAAAGACTTGATAAGGTAGATAAAAGACTTGATAAGGTAGACGAAAGACTTGATAAGGTAAATAAAAGACTTGATAAGGTAGACGAAAGACTTGATAAGGTAGGCGAAAGACTTGATAAGGTAGACGAAAGACTTGATAAGGTAGACGAAAGACTTGATAAGGTAGAATCGCAAATCAAGCGTACAGAACGTAATTTAAGAGCCGCCATACGAGAAAGTGAGAACCTAATCTTGCAAGAAGTAGATGACGTACATATTTTATTAGACAAACATGCAGAAGACAAAGCAAAACATATAGCATAACCACAACTACATAACCATATCACATAC
Source organism: uncultured Roseburia sp. (assembly GCA_947385255.1). Taxonomy (GTDB): domain Bacteria; phylum Bacillota; class Clostridia; order Lachnospirales; family Lachnospiraceae; genus Roseburia_B. The sequence continues at coordinate 3,934 of CANDKL010000021.1, forward strand.
CAGAGTGTAAAGCGTATTGAATTGTCAATGGCTTTGCACTTTTTTATTTAGGAGGTATGGATATGATGTATTTCAAGAAGTCTGATCTTCCTAAACTTCCGCTTGAAAAACTTTAGCGAGTGGTTTATAATCATCACAGAAGCAATCAAAGGATTTTGATCTGTTTCATGCGTGTCACCGGGAACGAATGGTATTCGTTATAACCACTGGCTATTTCCTATAGGCTTAGGAGATAGCCGCTTTACTTTTCAAGAGCTTTTTCTTACACATATATGCCAAATGTACAAAATAAACAGAAGAAACCGGAGGTATCTCTAATGGCTTTTGACGGAATTGTCGTAGCAAACCTTGTCTACGAGCTCAATCAACATATATTAAACAGTAAAATCAATAAAATCGCGCAGCCCGAAAACGACGAGCTGCTGTTTACACTGAAAGGCGCAGACGGACAGCACCGCCTTGCCATGTCTGCAAGCGCCTCTCTTCCGTTTTTATACCTGACCAAACAGAACAAACCAAGCCCTATGACCGCGCCCAACTTCTGCATGGTGCTGCGCAAGCACATTGCAAACGGCCGGATTACCCGGATTTACCAGCCGGGACTGGAACGGATTATCCATTTTGAAATCGAACATCTGGACGATCTCGGGGATCTATGCCATAAAATCCTGACCATAGAGCTGATGGGCAAGCACAGCAATATTATTTTCTGCAAAGAAGATGGAACCATCATTGACAGCATCAAGCATGTATCCGCCCAAGTCAGCTCTGTCCGGGAGGTCCTTCCCGGCCGCAGCTACTTTATACCGGATACGGCCCATAAGGAAAACCCGCTTTTGACTACGCCTGATACTTTCCAAAACGCTGTCTTAAACAAACCCGAATCAATTTGCAAAGCCATCTATGGCTCATATACCGGCATCAGCCCCGCCATCGCCAACGAAATCTGCTACCGCGCCGGTATCGACGGGGACTTCCCTACCGCTTCCTTAACAGAAGACGAACGGCTGCACCTGTTCCATCATTTCGACTGGTTTATGGCCGATATAAGGGAACACCATTTTTCTCCGAATATCGTATATAACGGCAAGGAACCGATTGATTTTGCCGCAGTAAGCTGTACAAAATACGAAGGCTATACAACCGAACGCTATGACCTGATCTCGGAGGTTTTGGAAAGCTACTATGCAAGTAAAAACAGCTACACGAGGATCCGGCAGAAATCCTCTGACCTGCGCCGAATCGTTTCCACTGCCTTAGAACGAAACCGTAAAAAATACACATTGCAGGAAAAGCAGCTAAAGGACACCGAAAAACGGGAAAAATACCGGGTTTACGGAGAGCTGTTAAATACGTACGGCTATGGTCTGGAAGAAGGAGCGAAACAGCTGGAAGCGTTAAATTACTATACGAATGAAATGATTACGATTCCTCTGGACGAACAGCTTTCGGCCTCGGAGAATGCCAAAAAGTATTTCGACCGTTATAACAAGCTCAAGCGCACCTATGAGGCTTTAACGGAGTTGATTTTAGAGACAAGGGATGAAATCGACCATCTGGAAAGCATCGCTACGGCGCTTACGATTGCAGTTTCGGAGGACGATCTGGTACAGATCCGGGAGGAGCTTGCAGAGTTTGGATATATTCGCAAAAAGCGCGGGGACAAAAAGGCAAAGGTGAAAAGCAAACCGTTCCATTATGTTTCTTCAGACGGCTTCCATATGTATGTCGGAAAGAATAATTACCAGAATGACGAGCTGACGTTTCATTTTGCAACCGGGAACGACTGGTGGTTCCATGCAAAGGGGATGCCCGGATCGCATGTGATTGTCAAAACGGAAGGAGAAGAGCTTCCGGACCGTACTTTTGAAGAGGCGGGAAGGCTCGCCGGATATTATTCGAAGGGGCGCGAAAACGAAAAGGTAGAGATTGATTACCTTCAGAAGAAACATGTGAAAAAGCCGAATCAAAGCGCGCCGGGGTTTGTTGTGTATTATACCAATTATTCCCTGACGATCCATCCGGATATTTCGGGAATTGAACAATTGTCCTGATTCAATGCGAACAGGCAAAAGCCGGGCATGCAGATTTTTTTGCATATGCCCGGCTTTTTTTCGTTTCTGTCTTTATCCGTTTCTGTTTTTATTTCTGTATGGTTTTATGGACGAGCTTACTGGCCGCACCGTATGCCCTCTTCCCATCAATGGACGTATATGCCTTTACCCGTACGTAATATTTTTTCCCCTTTTTCAAGTTCTTTAGCGTAATGCTTGTGGTTTTCGTTTTCTTTATCACCCTTTGGCCCGTATTTTTCCGGAACCTTTTGTCTGTCGAATACTCGACTACGTAACCGGCTGCTTCCTTTTGCTTTTTCCAGGAAACGGTAAGCTGGCCGGATTTTTTGCTTACCACTTTGGCTGCTGCCTTTTTCGGAACGACACAGATGGTAATTGCCGTTTTGGCACTGCCTGCCGCTGCCGTTATAACAGCCTTTCCGCATTTGTGGAGCGTTACCCTGCCGTCTGCGCTTACAGAGGCTACATTTGGCTTGCTGCTGGTAAAGCTCAGTGCGGTATCCGCTGTGACCTTCAGTGAAAACGGTTTGCTGCCAAGCGCTTTTGTATAAGCGGTTTTGGCGGTTTTTAATTCGTTGCTGCCATTTTCTGCGCCGGGAGTCTGGGACGGATTACCGTTTGAATCATTTCCGGACGGCCAGTTTTCAGACGGACGGTTCGGATCCGGATTTTGCGAAGGATTAGAGGGATCCGGTGTGGTTATGCCAGCCTGTTTTACCGTCAGGGTGATTGTTTTTTCTGCGGATGCCTGATAATTTGCAGTTTCGGACGCCCAAATTCGGATCTGGGCCGTACCTGCGCCGCGTATGACGGCAATTCCGTGATTGTCAATCGTTGCTACTGCCGGGTTGCTGCTCGTATAATTTAATGTTCCGCCGCCGCTGGCTTTTGCATTGACCGAAAAGATCAGATTGTCCGTTGTCTTTTCGATATCCGAAGCCATGACCTCCTGCGGTGCTTTTCCGATGGTGAAGGACGTCCGGATGCTTCCGGTATAGTTTCCTTTTCCGGTTACGGTTACCAGACCCGTTCCGGCATTGATATTGTCGGCATAAGCGGTATCATATTCCGATGCCTCCAAACGTCTGCCCTTCCGGTATACCGCAACGGCCGGCCGCTGCTCTTCGCCGGAGTAAACCGGATGCTCTGTCACCTCTGCGGTATATACCGCCTCTCCGTCCGCTCCTTTTTCGCCAAAATCAGCGGCTGTGGTACGCAATGTGAGCGAAGCGCCCGCACCGGTTTCCGCATCCACTGCCGTAATTTGGATTTTCTCCTCTTCTGTTGTTACACGTTTTGGTGTGACATACAGACGGTTCCCTTCCACCCGGCAGGCATATGCGTCAGTTTCTGTATACTGCCAGAGCAGCGGGCGTTCTGTTTCCGCTTCTGCCCCGTTTACCAGTACGTTTACGGCAATGGCCTCTTCCTCCCCGCCGTAGGAGAAGATCTTTTCTCCGTTTTCATAAGCAAACGTCAAATCAATGGCCTGTACGGCCACGCCTGCATTCTGAAGCTCATCCAGCACGCCGCTTTCCCGCAGTGCATTGCTGCAGAGAATGGTGACGCCCTTTGCGCCCTCAAAGGCTTTGCTGTCTATATACTCCAGCGTATCCGGTAAAATAACCGACAGGCCGTCGCAGCCGGCAAATATTGCCTCGCCGAATTCCGTCACCGTATCCGGCAGCACGATTTTTTCCAATGAGGTACAGCCGGCAAATGCGCGGTCGCCGATTTTTATAACGCCCTTCGGCAATTGGATTTCCTCCAGATCCGCACAGTTTTCAAATGCACCCCCGCCGATGCGCTCTATTGTTTCCGGCAACACAACGGAAGTAATTCCGGTTTCCTCTGCAAACGCACGATCGGCTATGGCGATAACGGTGCATCCTTCGATAGTCAGCTCCAGGCCCTCCTGCAGCTGCATCTGATCCTGTGCAATTACTGCCGGAATTTCAAGCCGTTCCTCTGCGTCCGCGCCGACCGCATCAATGGCAGACGCAGCAGCCGCACGGATTTCCGAACGCCGAATACCCCGCATCTCAACCTTCATCTGGTTGTTTTCGTCAAAGGAAAGCACCTGATAAATGGCATTCCGATTTCCTACTCTATGATAAAAGATGCCGCTTCCCCATTTTGCAAAAAGCTCGTATGCGCTTTCTTCCAGCTTTGTCATGCTGGTAAAGCGTGTACCGATTCCGTTGAACACCTCGTCCCTGCCCAGATACCAGCCGTAGAAAAACTCGTCGCTTCCCCCCGTATAGCTTGGTAAAAGCGGAAGGGTATTGTTTCCCGCTTCGTTGTCCTTGATGGTCTGTTCTTTCTTTCCGACCATAATGTCATATACGTCTTCACTTCGGTTATGCATTGTAATTTTAGATTCGTCCTCTCCGATATCAATACCGCCGATATCCTTCCGAACCGTTACGGATATATTTTCTGTAACATTGACAAGCGTATAATATCCCTGCTCATCCAATTCCACAACATTTCCGTTTGCTTTGACGGAGAGGGTTTCATCCGGGCTTCCCGCTTCATTCAGATAGCGGAAACGGTAGGTTCCTCCATAAGCGACACGATCCGCTTTTTCGTTTCCGTCTGTCACAACCGTATAACCCTCTGCATCTGGCAGATCGATTTTGCATTCCGTATACGGGAAGGTATTGTACAAGGTAATCCTGCCGTCTGCTCCCAGGATCACGTTTTCCGCTTCCGAACCGTTGCATGTGATCTTTGTATGTTCCGTAAACTGATACTGGGGCTTTGGAGCCAGGATCAGCATCAGGCGGTGCGCCGTGGCAAAATCCGCGCAGCCATCCTCGTCCGCATCCCCGTACCACTGGCTGTTTACAATCTGATAGGAATCCATGGAGCTTTGCTCCGTCGCCGGAAATGATTCTCCTGCCACCGGATTCTCCACATACAAATCAATTTCCGAAATTTCCTCTTTATCAAGCGCCTCCCCTGAAAGCTCTGCACGCAGGCTTCCGATATAATAAGGTTCTCTGGATTTGATGACAAAATAAGCGGTATCTCCTGCCGCCATATCCCACTTCATGCTGGTCGTATAACGGTTGACGCCTGTCATTCCTGCCGCAGCTGTCTGCTGCTCACCGCTCTCGTCATAGCGTGCGACAGTAAAATTGAGATTGCCCCTGAGGTTCAATGTATATTCGCTGCTCTGGCCGGAAGTAAACCGGTAAATCCGGTATCCCTTCTCTTCTCCCAATACCATATAATTGGTGCAGGTACCGGAAAGCTCTTCTGCCTGTTCTGCCGGGAACGGCAGATTCTCGAATTCCAACAGCTTCTGCCGATAACCCATATATTCCAGGTTCAAAATGGTTACCGACGTCAGCTCTCCGTTTTCCTCCTGCCGGCTTTCAGAGGTATACCATACATTCAATTCTGCCGCGCTGCCTTCCGGGGCTTCCGGATAGCTTCCATGCTCTGTCACCCGGATATTCTGCTTCGTGCCGTCTCTGTAGACAATGGCATATTCCATTCCGTATAAGTCCAGATCTCCGGCCTCCTCAAACGGATATTTTGTGCAGCTTTGCGGCCGCGTTATCAATTCAAATGCGGTCACCGGATTCGGCATGATTTCAAACAGAATTTCTTCATAAACATCCATACAGCTTACCTTCAGCCGGTACATCCTGCCGCCATGCTCTCCCATCTGGCCTGCAAAAAACACACCGTCATACGTAAGACGGCAGCCGTCAACCTCCTGGTCGAGGCCGTCCTTCCATACAAATGTTTCATCCGCCCTGCCCTCTTCTTTAAAATGGACCGTCACGGTAAGGCCGACCGGGTTGCCTTCTGCAAAATTATATTCATAACAGCCTGCAAACGGATTGACGTCAATGGAAAGAGATGCAACCGGGTTTGGCGCATTCATCTCTATCGGAATTTCCTTTATCGTCTCTCCGTCACACGTATATACCAGCGCATTGTCGTCTCGGATTTCCGGCAGCCAGCCCGTCTGCGGATCCATATATTTAAAGCCTACATTGCAGCTTTTCCCACCGATAGACAAAAAGGTAGAGGAACCGTAAACAGACTTCTGTTCTGTCCATCCATTCGGATAAGTCAGCTGCAGCGATGTGCCGTCAAAACCTGGCGCCGGAGCTACTCCGTCGAGCTCGTATTCATACCAGATCTTCTTCTTTGTATCTAGAATCTCCACCTCCGGCTCTCCAAGCTGCTGATCCCATAAAATATCAGAGCTGAGATAGCATTCAAACGGAATGGAAGCTCTGCTGTCGTCATTTTTCCTGCTCACAATATAGTAGTAGGTATGACCCGGCAGCAGCGGCTGCATGTTCTGCACCGGGCCGCTCCAACCGCCTGCATAGCCTGTAAACTGATACTGATCTCCGTCATAGAGTTCAACGCAGAAGCTGTAGCTTGGATAATAAGATCCATTGTAGCTGTTTTCCACACCGAAAAACGAATAGGTCTTTTCTTCCTCCGGTGTAAAGGAAAATACCTGATACGGCTGATCGGCTGTCAATTCGCCTGCTGCCTGTCCGTTATCTTCAATTGCCACTGCCGCAAGCTCCTCCGGGCGAACTTCTGCCGCAAGCGCCGTTTTCTCATTCAAATAGGTAATTTCTACCTCTTTTCGGTAAATTCCAGGCCCCAGCGTATCGCCAGGCTCCCATTTTCTGACAACCTCTGCTTTTATATATTTCTGATCCTCTTCCACCAATACGGACGAGCCGTGCTCCGATACTTCAATTTCCTTCGTCCTTCCGCCCCGATAGGTAATCCGCAGCTTTGCCCCGTACAGGTCGGCCTCTGAGGCTTCCCCAAAATAAACCATGTTCTCAGGCTCTTTCATGACCTGCAGAGACTCAACGGGATTTTCTATAATGGTGATCGGATCGGTCAGGTAGGTTTCTCCGAACAGTGTAAACTGAACCGCGTTTTCCCCTACGGACGCACTGCCGTCTGAAGCGCTCCGCACCCAGGAACGGCCTATCGTATAGGTTCTGCCCTGATAGCTCACCTGGAATACATTGTCGCTGTAATTGTTCCGAAACGTTGCCGCCTGCACGCTTCCGTCCTCAAATACCACCTTATAGGCCAGCCCATACAGCAGATTTGCCGATGATATGGTTTTATTCTCATAGAAATAATAGGTGTCTGTTTCCGGCATCCGCAAAAACTGAAAGGAATCCACCGGACTATCTGCAATCGTCACCTCAAATTCTACACACAGCTCCTTATAGTAAACGCTCACCACATAGTTCCCCGGTGTAGACCAGTCAATCCTTCCCCAGTCCACGGACAGATCGAAGGAAATCTCTCCCCAGGAGGAAAATCCCTCCTCATCGTAGGCGCCGTGTTTGAAATTCTTCTTTTCTCCCTGAGAATCCGTAAGCGTCAGCTGCAGTCCTCCCAGTGACAGGCAGTCCTTTAAGTTTTCATTTTCTTTCACATAGTAAATGGTTCTGTCCGGCTTTTTCAGAAGCTCCATATCCACGTACTCCGGGTGAACCGCCGGCGCATCCACCTGAACCTGAAATTCCGCCCGCATATTTAAAAATGTAAGATAAATCGTATGCTCTCCGGCGGGTCTTGCATAAAAGCTGTCCGGCGTCGGATAGCAGCGGAAATACTGCTGCCAGGATGCAACGGCCGCCCCCTCAGGCGCATTCTGACCGTATGTATAGGTATCGTATTCCGTATCGTTTTTGTAAGCGCGGATGACAAGGCCGTCCAGCTTCAGATTGGAACTGCCGTAGGAATAATGCAGCGTCTCCGGCAGCTGTGCAATTTCCATACGGACATACGGGTTCTGCCGGATATCCACCGTATAAGAGGTTTTAAAATCCCGGTAAGATACGGTTACCGTATGCTGTCCGGGCGTGCCGCCTGCCCTGATAAACTCCTCAATATCCGTATAGCTCTGTCCGCCGAATTCTATCCCATAGCCAAGCATCCAGGAATACGGCAGCGCATGAAATTGATTATCTGATGCATAAAAGCTGTCCGAACCGCCGTCCCTGCGGGACAGCACCACCTGACGGAGATCGTTTCTGGTAATTCGTTCCCCTGCATAGCTGTGCCCGTTCTGTGTGTCATTGTAGCCGGCATCGACATAATAAACAGTCTTTCTCGGCTTCACCGACATCCCGTTATAGGGATATGCCAGAATGGTAATCTGGTATGAGGTTTCCAGCCCCTGAAACCTTACGGTAACTGTCGTCTCTCCTAAGCTGCCGCCGTTTGCCAGATAGGAATCAATGTCCATCAGACCATAATCTATCCCTGGCATGCCTGGTGTTCCTCCGGGCTCCTCTTCTTTGGGCAGGGACTGGTAAATATAGGTCATACCGGAACGAATCTGCTCTGTATTTCCATTCTTATATACCGCTTTCAGCGTAATATCGCCCAGTCTCTCTCCCATATTCTGCGTATAGGTATCCGTGCAGTCCACCACAGAAATCGACTCAATCGGATTGTGCGATACCTCAAAGGAGGTGCTGCATTCCAGATAAGAGGACTGTCCGCCGGATACGCTGCGCGATATTCCAAGTATTGCGGTATGAGTTCCCTCCGAAAGCGCTGCAACATCGGTATTTTCCCGGTTTTCGTCCAGTGCCAGAACCTGAAGCGAGCTGCCGATGCTCTCTTCTCTTTGTACGGCAATGCCGCTCCAGCCAAGCGATTCCAGCGTATTGCTGACGGTACCGCCTCCTCCGGTGTAGTTTGAAACGATACATTTTACGCCATTTGTCACGGAATCGCCGTCTGTATAATCGATCTTCACCTGCATGCCTGTTCCGATAAATGCAAAATCAGACGGCCGTGCGGGCGCAGTAATTGCCTCAATCCCTGCAATCTGCGCTTTTTTCATAGTAAGCGCAACGTCCATATCCGAAGAATCCGTATACCTGCTGACGCTGCAGTGGAATACATATTTTTCATTCGCATTCAGCCACATGGCAAAGTCGCTGTTTGCCGCATTCGCCACCTTATAGTCCGAATCCCGGTACGTCCTCTTCTCCTGTGTTTCCTGATTCGCTCCACTGTAGTAAATCGTCTGGTATACTCCCGCCGTAAAATAATCGCCCGCTTTCTGGCTCTCTATCACAAGATGGTACCAGCCGCTTTCCTGCGGGGCAAATATATAGTACGCCTTTTCACTTGTCGTCTGGTGCAGCTTTTGCCCCTCTGTAAGCGTAATAAAAGACTCCTCAATCGGAGAACCCGTCGAATCCGATGTACGCAGCTCCTCTGTCTTTCCCGTCTGTTCCTGTGCGCCGCTGTCTAAAGCCTCCATCCCGCTTTCCGCTGCGGGCGAAACAGAACGGGCAAATGTGCGGTTCGGGACAAGCCCCATGCACATGGCCGCGACAAGCAAAAGCGCCAAACCTCTTTTCCATGTTTTCATAATGTTCTCCTTTCCTGTTGCATTTCATTGATTGATCGATTTTAAAAATACGATATATTCCTGCGGTCGGTATCAAAAGCAGACTGCACTCACAGGCTCATCTGCTCTCCCTCCTGCTCCTTCACAGCCTCATACAGCCTTCTGTTCTCCTCCTGCAAAAGCTCCGGATCCTCCTCCAAAAGCTCCTTTACATCCTCCGCCGCCTGCTTTAATACATCTGCGTCCTGATAGATATCCGCCAGCGCAAACGCCAGATCCCCGCTCTGCCGGATGCCGAAAAAATCCCCCGGCCCGCGCAGCTTCAAATCCTCCCCGGCAATAAAAAACCCGTCGTTGGAATGATTTAAAATATCCAGCCTCTTCTTGGAGGCCTTGCTCTGCATATTGTCCACCATAATACAGTAGGACTGCGCCTCGCCGCGCCCGACTCTGCCGCGCAGCTGATGCAGCTGCGCCAGACCAAACCGCTCGGCATTTTCTATCATCATAACGGTCGCATTCGGCACGTTGACGCCGACCTCTACAACGGTTGTAGAAACAAGCACATCTATCTCCCGGCCGGCAAAGGCTTCCATTATCCGGTTCTTCTCGGCAGGCTTCATTTTTCCATTTAAGCAGCCGACCCGAATCTCCCCTTCATAATATTCCGTCAGCTTCTTCGCATAATCCGTCACATTTTCCGCATCGATCTCCTCGCTTTCCTCCACCAGCGGGCAAATCACATACGCCTGATGCCCCTTTTTGATCTCCTTCCGGATAAACTCATACGCCGTCCTTCGGTAAGAGGTTCCCACGACACAATTTTTATTCGGAAGACGCTTTGCCGGAACCTCGTCAATCACGGAAATATCCATATCCCCGTAAATAATCATCGCAAGCGTCCGCGGAATCGGCGTCGCGCTCATTACCAGAATATGCGGATGTATCCCCTTTTCGGCAAAGGCTTCCCTCTGGCGCACGCCAAAACGGTGCTGCTCGTCGGTAATCACCAGGCCCAGATTAAAAAATGCCGCCTTTTCCTGAATGAGCGCCTGCGTCCCGATAATCATAGCGTCGGGATAAAGCTGCATATTCTCATATGCACGCCGCTTCTCTCTGGCCGTCAGCGAGCCTGTCAGAAGAATCACCTTACGCTTTACATCATACGTCTCGCACATCCCGGTAAACGTCTCATAGTGCTGCCTTGCCAGCACCTCCGTCGGCGCCATGAGTGCTGACTGGTATCCGTTCTCTCCCATCAGCGCCATGCACAGAAATGCCACAATCGTCTTTCCGGAGCCGACGTCCCCCTGCACCAGACGCTGCATGGCAATCCCCTGCCTCATATCGTATACAATCTCATCTAGGCATCTTTTCTGCGCCCCTGTCAGCTGATACGGAAGATGAGAAAGCACATACGGGATCACGGTATCGTTTGAAATCGGAAAATCATTCGGGATCTGCACCCGTTTTTCCTTCTGCCGCTGTACCTGCAGGATAAAAAGGAAAAACTCGTCAAATACCAGACGCCTTCTGGCTATTGTCAGGGTTTCCATCGTATCCGGAAAATGAATCTGCCGGAGTGCAAAATTGTATTCGCATACTCCTTCTTTTTTTCGGATCCTTTCCGGTAAAAATTCACAGGCCAGCGGTACATGTTCGAGTGCCTGCCGAACAGCTTTTGCAAGTACCGTATTGCTTAAGCCCTCTGTCCTTGCATATACCGGCTGCAGCGTTTTCCTTTTCTCCCCATACTGTTCGGGCGTATAAGTTTCGGGCTGCTCCATCTGAAAGGCCCGGCCCTTTTTGCGCACTCTCCCATAAAATATGTAGGTCTGCCCCGGCTCAAGCCGGCTTTTGATATACGGGGCGCGAAACCATACGCATTCGATACAGCCCGCGCCGCCCGCTACCTTTGCCTGCACCAGATCCATCCGGCCTGTCCGCTTTAACAGCGGCATGCCCGCCACCCGCCCGATCACTGCTAAAATCCCTTCCGAGGAAACCTCCTCCGGCTTGACGGGCTTTTGATAGCGAATGTAATCCCTTGGAAAATAAAGGAGTATATCCTTTATGGTATATACTCCTATGCGGTTCATTAATTTTTCAGTTTTCGCCCCGATTCCTTTCAGCTCTGTAACAGAAGATTCCAAATTCATAAAAGCTCCTATTCCACGGAAATGACAAAATAGTAAATCGGCTGCCCGCCTGCATTTACTTCCACCTCTACGGACGGATGACGTTCCATAATCTGTTTGGAAAGCTCTGCCGCTTCTTCCCCGGATGCATCCTTGCCGTAATAAATGCTGACCAGAGAGGACTCCCCGTCAATCATCTGATCCACCATTTCCAGCGTAACCTCCCTGCGGTCTGCGCCTACCGAAAGAATGGATTTGTCGCCGATTCCCATATAATCGCCCTGGTGAATTTCCTTGTCGTCAATCTCCGTATCACGGATAGCATAGGTCACCTGCCCGGTCTTTACGTTTGCAATTTCTTCATTCATATGCGCTTCATTTGCCTCCGGCGACTGCTCCGGAACGTAATTGACCAGAGCGGTAATACCCTGCGGTATCGTCCTTGTGGGAATGACAACCAAATGCTTATCCTCACAAAGAGAAGCCGCCTGATTTGCCGCCAGAATAATGTTCTTATTGTTCGGAAGAATAAATACCGTTTCGGCATGGACCTTAGAAACCGCCTGAAGCACGTCGTCCGTACTCGGATTCATCGTCTGTCCGCCTTCTATGATATAGTCGGCGCCAAGCCCGTAGAAAATCTCATTTAAGCCCTCTCCGATCGAAACCGTAACAAAGCCCATCTCCTTTTCGGGCTCTGCCTCGAAAGGCTGTGCTTCCGGTTCCGCTGCGCCTGACTCTGCCCCTGCTTGGGATTTTGCTGCGCCCGGCTCTGCCCCTGCTTGGGATTTTGCTCCTGCCGGCGCAATACTCTGCATTTCCTTTTCTTTTAAAGCAGAGATTTTCTCGTCACGCTCCAATTTCATGTTCTCAATGATAATGGTGGTTAAACTGCCGTAGCTTAGGCCCTTCTGCATGGCAAGGCCCGGATCGTTGGTATGTACGTGTACCTTCACGATCTCGTCATCCGCTACGACTACGATGGAATCTCCGATTCTCTCCAGATAAGCCTTCAATTCCTCTTCCTCTCCGGAGGAAAACGGCTGATCTGTCATAATCAGAAACTGCGTACAATATGCAAACAGAATCTCCTGGTTCGCCTGTGCATCAATGCCGGCATTCACCTGCGCCGCGGCTGCTATGGGCTTCTCTTGGGATACCGGCCGAACATCTGCCTCTTTGCCCTGCATGGCAAGCAGCGCGCCTCTTAATACCTCTACCAGGCCCTGTCCGCCGGAGTCTACAACGCCTGCCTGCTTTAAAACCGGAAGCATATCCGGCGTCCTCGCCAGTACACGGTCTGCCTCCTTCACAATGGCCTCTGTAAATACCAGTAAATCAGTCGTTGTCTCCGAAAGCTCGGCGGCCTTTACGGCTGCTCCCTTCGCTACGGTCAGGATCGTGCCCTCCTTGGGCTTCATAACAGCCTTATATGCGGTTTCTACCGCCTTTTCCATTGCCTGCGCCATCACGCCTGCCGTAATCGTATCATACTCGGCAATGACCTTTGCAAAGCCGCGGAAGAGCTGGGATAAAATCACGCCGGAATTGCCTCTTGCCCCGCGCAGAGAGCCGGACGAAATGGCCTTTGCCAGAGCTTTCATATCCGGGTTATAAAGCGCCTCCACTTCCTTCGCCGCAGCCATCATCGTCATACACATATTCGTACCGGTATCGCCGTCCGGCACCGGGAACACGTTTAACTCGTTGATCCACTCTTTTTTTGCCTCTAAATTCGCCGCTCCGCTCAAAAACAGCCTTGCAAATTCGGCAGCATTTATCGCATTGATTTCCACTTTCAAACTCCTCCTTAATCGATGACTCTTACGCCTTCAACGTAAATGTTAATCTTCTCAATCTGCATCCCGGTAAATTCTTCTACCTTATATTTCACCGTATCGATTAAGTTATCAGAAACCGTACGGATACTGACGCCATACGAAACAATCACATGAAAATCAATGGTTATTTGATTCTCCTTATTCACCTCTACATTAATGCCATGAGTTAAGTAGTCCTTCTTTAGAAGCCGCACCAGTCCGTCCTTCATATTCACCGCAGCCATCCCGACAATCCCAAAGCATTCCACCGCCACCGAACCGGCATAGGTTGCGATGACTTCATTGTGAATCATAATCGTACCCAAAGGGGTTTGCATTTTTCCTCTCATATTTTGACCTCCATCGTATTCACCAGCCAAAAAATCGCACTGTCATATTCATTATACCCATTTTTCCCAAAAAATCAAACCATATTGAAAATATCTTGCAAAAATATAAAAATTTTCTTGCATTCTGAAATGCTATCTGCTAGAATAGGTCTTGTTATGAGTTTACCGAAGATTGGAGTAAGCTTAGTATGTTCAAGGAGGTGCAATGATGGCAAAGTGTTCAGTTTGTGGCAAAGGCGCTCATTTCGGTATCAAGGTGAGCCATTCTCATAGAAGATCGAATAAAATGTGGAAATCGAACATCAAACGTGTAAGATGCAAGGTAAATGGCGCTTCTAAGAGATTATATGTATGTACTTCTTGTTTAAGGAGTGGAAAAGTAGAACGGGTATAGAAATATGGCCGAAGAATCCTGCGTGGTGTAGAGGCAGGATTCTTTTTTTATGCAAAAACGCCGTTTCATCAGCAGCAGCCGCAGAACAGGTAATATCCGAGCAGCATACAGGCGCAGATGATAAGAAAGCCGATGAAATCACTTGGAATGATCCACATCAAAAGCATGCCGACTCCGATGCAGAAAAGGGAATAGCCGATTAATTTTTTCATCTTTTAAAACCCCGCAAAAAAAGATGCATATATGATACTATATGCATCCTTTGGAAAATCATGCTTTCTATGCGCAGCATCACGGCTGTTTGATCGAATCCGACAAAATCTGTTCCATCTCTTCTTTTGCCTTCCTCTCTGCCTCCGGTTCCGTATTTATGGTCTTCTCCCTGCTGGTAAATTTATTCACAAAATCCGGCACCATATCCAGAATCTTGGTAATACCGTCCTGATTCTTCACATTGACCAGCTTGGTTGTCCCATTTGCAATTACAAGCACGGCGCTTGGCATAATCTTACCTCCCATACCGCCGCCTCCGTTATTCTTTTCTTTTCCCGTAAATACGCCTGCCGCTACGCCAAACGAAACATCCACCAGCGGAAGGATAATCGTATCTCCGATATGGACGGCGTCTCCCACGACCGTCTTCGTCGTAATAAAGCTGTCCATCCCCTTAAATAAGGACTCTACTGTTGCATGAAAAGAATTGTCTGCCATTTGAAAACCTCCTGTTATCTGAATTTTTGAATCAACCTCATTGCATTTTCATCCCTTATGATACGGATCAGGCAAAGAACCGCACAGTACAGGGACATCCTTCCCCCAAACACGATGGTTCCCCGGATATAGGGGGCGTCCGAAATAAAATCCGGACAAACGCATGCATCGTACTGATACATGACGGGCAGCAGGCTGAGCGCGCCTGTCGCAAGCCCCGTCAGCTCCGGATCGCCGACGGAAAAAGAAACCGTCCCTTCTGCATACTTTGGCTTTAAATGCGTAAAGATATACGTCGCTTCCTGCCAAAAATGCTTTACTGCCATCCGATTTCCCTCATCCAAAAGCTCCTCTTTGAGCACACCCTTTTGCCTGCTTCTTTTGTTTTGAAACGCTTTCCCGCGATTTTTTCGGAACCGCTTTGACCCTGGCTTTTTACGCATTCTGCTCTTTGATGCCGCCTTTTGGCTCTCTGTGCGATACTGCTCTGCCGACGCCGTATTTTCCAAAACCTCTGTTTCCACAGATTCCCTGCTGCGTGCCTCCCCGGCGGGTGCCTCTGCGGTCTTCTCCATACGCTCTTCCCGGCGGGCCGCACCGGTCTTTGTATCCGCTTCCTCCGCCTCTTCCCCGCCAAAGCTCCAATTCAGCCAGAGAATGCCAAACTGCATCCTGGGCCGAAAATCACGAAGCTCAAATTCAAACCGAAGCAGCCCGGACAGCCACCGGAAGCGTCCGCACAGGGACAGCTCCTCTTCGGCTTCTCCTCTGATACGGTAAGAAACAGGATAAAACAAACAGATTGCCGCCAATACCAGCAAAATCAGAAGCAGAATCCCTATTACTGCTAAAATATTCAAAAGAATCCTCATGTTCCCTGCTTTCCACGCTGCCGGATGCAGCTTCTTACGTCAAAGCCCCCGGTTGTCCTGTATACGTCATGGATGATGCGGCCGGCCAGCTCCAAAGCTTCGTCATAGCTGCCGGCCAATCCGACGGCATAAAGTCCGTCTTTGGGGTAATACTTCTGCATCAGCTCCCAGGATGGTATGATATCCAAAAGATTCTTTTCATTGGAAGCCAGAGTAATCACATATACCCGAAGCTGCCCGGCATTGTGCATGATCTTCCATTTTATCCTCCGATACCTGTGCCGGACGCTGCTTCCCAAATACAAATCTTCATGCCATTCCATGCAAACTCCTTAAAAATACTTGTGGCTTCCCCATAAATTACTCTTCCTCAAATCCAAATACTCATTATAAGCCTTCTCTAAAATCTGCTTCTCATTCGCAAATTTCAGCAGATGATATGCCTCATGAAACTTATAATAACCCGAATCCGCAAAATATTCTTCCCGCTGTGGTTTGCTGTAATAGCTGTCAGCCATCATCAGATACCAGTGTACCTCCTTCTCTACCGTATCCTCCGGTACAGTAAAGGAATATTGGCTCTTTCCGACGTATTTGATAATAGATGCTTTCGCCCC
>CANDKL010000022.1 GCA_947385255.1 uncultured Roseburia sp.
ACACAGTAGAGAACACTCTTTCCCTACACGACGCTCTTCCGATCTCGTCTCCGGTGAATGCAGCTTCCCTCTGGACGGTGGAAGGCTATGACGGAACGGCAGGAACGTATCAGGCCGTGGCAAAGGTTGCGCTCCCGGCAGGCTTTGAATGGGCGGCAGGAGCGTCAGATACCGTAGAGGTAACCGTTACGGTTGCGGACGAGGTGGATAAAAAGGCATTACAGGCCTTAATTGCAAGAGCAGAGGAAAAAGAAGAGAAGGATTATACGCCGGAAAGCTTTGCAGCATTGAAGACGGCGCTTGATGCGGCAAAGGATATTGCGGCAAAGGAAGAAGCGACACAGGAAGAGGCAGACGCTGCCCACGCGGCATTAAAGAAAGCGTTTGATAACCTGGTTGCCGTAAACGCAGACGCGGCATTGAAGGATATTCTGGAAAAAGCCGAAGCGGCGCAGAAAGCGGCGGAGGACGCGGCGGATGCAGCCGATGACGCGGCAAAGGCAGCGGATACGGCAAAGAAGGAAGCGGTAACGGCGCAGGGGAACGCAGCTACGGCGGCAAGCGATGCGGCAGAGGCAAGGCAGAAGGCCGAGGAAGCCCAGGCAGGAGCCGAGGATGCAAAGCAGAAGGCCGATTCAGCCCGAAACGAAGCAAATATAGCAAAAGAGGCTGCAGCAGAGGCAAGGCAGAAGGCCGAGGAAGCCCAGGCCGCGGCAGTGGAGGCACAGAAGCTGGCGGCGACGAACCAGGCGGAGGCTGCGGCAGCGCAGAAGGCAGCCGAGGACGCACAGGCGGCGGCCGAGCTTGCAGCCCAGAATGCAGCGACGGCTGAGGACAACGCCAAGACGGCAGAGGAAAATGCCAAGACGGCGGCAGGCAATGCCAAAACGGCAGCTGACAACGCCAAGACGGCAGAATTAAACGCATTGACAGCAAAAGAAGCGGCAGAGGACGCATTAAGTAAGGCACAGGTTTCCGAAACGAATGCATCCGTATCTGCAAGCGCGGCTCAGACAGCGAAGGATGCAGCCGAAGCAGCAAGAAGTGCAGCAAAGGCTTACAAGGATGATGCTCAGGCAGCAGCCATTGCAGCAGCAGAGGCTTTCGCAAACGCACAGACCGCAAAACAGCAGGCCGATGCAGCCAAAGAGGAAGCGGTATCTGCAAGAGACGCCGTAGAGAGGGCAAGAGATGATGCGGATGCAGCGAAGCGGGAAGCGCTTGAAGCAAAGAACAACGCGGCAGTCAGCGCGACGGCAGCCGCCAATGCAAAGGATATGGCCCTGACAGCCCAGACCATGGCAGACGCGGCAAGCAAGCTGGCAGAAACCTATAAAAACGGGGCAGATGCGGCACAGAACCTGGCAAAGGCCTACAGGGACGGCGCACTTGAAGCACAGAGGCTTGCAATGGACGCCCAGGCGAAAGCAGAGCAGGCGGCTAAGGAAGCGGAAGAGGCGTTAAAGAAGGTACAGAAGGAGGCAGCAGATAAGCTGGCTTTGGCAGACCAGAAGCTTCAACAGGCAGATGAGAACCTCCAGAAGACGCAGAGCCTTGCAGAAAAACAGAGATTTAAGAGCCGCAAGGCAGTGATTTTGTCGAAAAAGAGTACGAAGAAGAAACAGGCAAAATTAAGCTGGAAAGCAGTCAAAGAAGCGGAAGGCTATGTCATTCAATATTCTGCAGATAAGAAATTCAGTAATCCTAAGACGGCAGAGGTAAAGGGCGGAAATTCCCAAACGAAGCTCATCAAAAACCTAAAGAGCGGAAAGACCTATTATTTCCGCGTACGCGCGTACCGAACCATAAACGGAAAGAGGGTTTATTCAAAGTACAGCACAAAGAAACCGTTAAAGGTAAAATAAGAGTTATATGAAAACAGGGGCTGCCGTAGTTGAGGCAGCCCCTGTTTTAACTTATGTGGAGGGAGCGGTCTTAAGCGTCGCGCTATCGTGCAAAACCAATACTAACTATTTCTTCATATTCGCCCTCTTGCGCAGCGTCGGATCCAGAATCCGCTTGCGGATGCGCAGGCTCTCCGGCGTTACTTCCAAAAGCTCATCCACGTCGATGAAATCAAGGGCCTGCTCCAGGCTTAGAATCCGCGGCGGAACCAGCGTCAGCGCTTCGTCCGCGGAGGAGGAGCGCGTATTGGTCAGGTGTTTTTTCTTGCAGACATTTAATTCAATATCCTCTGCCCGCGAGGAAGAACCTACGACCATGCCGGAATATACCTTCTCGCCCGGCCCGATAAACAGTGTGCCGCGATCCTGTGCGGAAAACAGCCCGTATGCGACGGATTCTCCGGTTTCAAATGCAATCAGAGATCCCAGCTTGCGGTAAGCGATATCTCCGCAGTACGGATCGTAGCCGTCAAAAATCGTATTGATGATGCCGTTGCCCTTGGTATCGGTTAAGAATTCGCCGCGGTAGCCGATCAGCCCGCGGGAAGGGATGCGGAATTCCATCCGGGTGTAGCCGCCGCTGATGCTCTTCATATTCAGAAGATTTCCTTTGCGCGTACTCAGCTTGGAAATGACCGATCCGGTGCAGTCGTCGGGAACATCGATGTAAGCTAACTCCATGGGCTCTGTTTTTTTGCCGTTTTCATCTGTGCGGTAGAGTACCTCCGCCTTGCTGACGGCAAATTCATAGCCCTCCCGGCGCATATTTTCAATCAGGACGGACAAATGCAGCTCGCCGCGGCCGGATACCTTGTAGCTGTCCGGGCTGTCGGTTTCCTCTACGCGCAGGCTTACGTCTGTGTTCAGTTCGCGGAACAGGCGGTCGCGGATGTGGCGTGAGGTCACATATTTGCCCTCCTGACCGGCAAACGGGCTGTCGTTTACAATAAAATTCATGGCCAGCGTCGGCTCGGAGATTTTCTGGAACGGAATCGCGGAGGGGCTTTCCACAGAGCAGATCGTATCTCCGATGTGCAGATCGGAAATACCGGAAATAGCGACAATGGAGCCGATTTGAGCCTCCGTGACCTCGACCTTATTCAGCCCATCAAATTCGTAGAGCTTGCTGATTTTAATCTTCTTCTGCTTGTCCGGCTCATGATGATTGACCAAAAGCGCCTCCTGGTTTACTTTCAGGCAGCCGTTGTCCACCTTGCCGACGCCGATGCGTCCCACATATTCGTTGTAGTCAATCGTACTGATCAGTACCTGTGTGCCGGCGTCCGGATCTCCTGTTGGGGCCGGGATATAATCTATAATCGTATCAAATAAATCCGCCATGTCATCCTTCGGCTGATCCAAATCCTTCATGGCGCAGCCGTTTCGGGCGGAGGTGAAGATAAACGGGCATTCCAGCTGCTCGTCCGACGCATCCAGATCCATGAACAGCTCCAGCACCTCGTCAATAACCTCCGTGGGACGTGCCTGATCACGGTCGATTTTATTGATGCAGACAATGACCGGAAGCTCTAAGGCAAGCGCTTTCATCAGTACAAATTTTGTCTGCGGCATTACGCCCTCAAAGGCGTCTACGACAAGGACAACGCCGTTTACCATTTTAAGGACACGCTCTACCTCGCCGCCGAAATCGGCGTGGCCCGGTGTGTCAATGATGTTAATTTTGGTGTTTTTATAGAATACGGCCGTATTCTTGGATAGAATCGTAATACCGCGTTCCCGTTCGATGTCGTTCGAGTCCATGACACGTTCCCGGATTTCCTGGTTTTCACGGAATACGCCGCTTTGCTTTAACAGCTCGTCAACTAGAGTGGTTTTGCCGTGGTCGACGTGGGCGATGATAGCGATATTGCGGATGTCTTCTCGTTTTGTTATCATAGTTGTTATCCTTCCTTCTGTATACACATTCACTCTGAACCGAGTATCTATTTTATCACATTTTTTCAGATTATCAAGGTGTGATTCAAAAAATGGATTGAATTAAGTGACAGTCGGTTACTTTTCATGCGGTGGGGAAATGATAGCCATAGGTATTTGGGGAAGGGTGATTCGATAGCGACGCTTCAGTCCGCTTCCTTTGGATCCTCCGGCACGCTCTCGCTCGTAAAAAACGCAGCGGTACTAAGCATGTGACGATTGCAGGCAATCGCCACGCGCTAAGGACCGGCGTTTTTTAAAGGCCTGCGGATCCAAAGGAAGCGGACTGAAGCTGGTTATCGGCAAACACCGCCTCCTGCAAATACCTGAATTTCACAATCGTTCCGGTACATCTGAACTGTTACAAAAATCGTGCGTTTACCGTGGTCAAATGGCAAAAAAATATTGATTTTCAGATTCAGAAATGTTATATTATAGAAAAGGAGCAACTGCCCACAAGGTGGGTTGACTGAATAACAAAATAGAAATTCCACCCTGCTACTCGCCAAAGTTTTAGGGTGGTTTTTCTATGTAAGACTACTTACAAAAGGATTAAAAAGGATAGGATAAAGATGGCAAATATGACAGAGGTGAAGGGTGGATGAAAAGAATATTACGGGTGATACTGATCGGAATAAGCATAGTGGGACTGGCTGGCTGTAGTATGCCTGGAAACCGTGAAATGTATTCCGGTTCAGAGCAGCAGGCATCAGACGGTGAAAAACCAGACAAGCCGGTTGTATCGGAGGAGACAAAGCCAAGGGAGGAGGATGCCGCAGGCGTCTGGGATGAAGGTACAGAGGTGCCGGATGGCGCGCAGAGTATGGAGGGTGTGCTGGATGCAGAAGGTATGACGCTTGAAACGCGTGTACGGACGCCGGATGGCTATATGCGGAAGCCTGCAGGAGAAGGAAGCTTTGCGGCATTTTTGAGGAGTTATCCCTTGAAGGAAGCGGGAAGCCCTGTGCTTCTTTATGATGGAAGGGAAAAAGGAAACCAGGAGGCACATGCGGCGGTATTTGCACTTCCGATAGAGAATGAGGATTTACAGCAGTGCGCTGATTCCGTAATGCGGATATATGCGGAATATTTTTACCGGACCGGACAGTATGACAAGATCGCATTTCACTTTGTCAATGGATTTCGGGCAGATTATGCCAGGTGGCGGGAAGGAGGCCGGATTGTGGTGGACGGCAATCATGTTTCCTGGTCAAATGCAGCGGCTGCCGATTCGTCATATGAGAGCTTTCAAGAATATATGAGGATGGTATTTGCCTATGCCGGCACGCTTTCCATGGAAGGGGAAAGCCGGGAAATCACATTGGAAGAAATGCGGGCGGGGGATGTATTCCTGAAAGGCGGGAGTCCGGGGCATGTGGTAATGATTTTGGATGTTTGCGAGAGCAAAGATGGAAACAAGGCATTTTTGCTGGGGCAGGGATATATGCCGGCGCAGGAATTTCATTTGCTGAAGAATCCGCAGCATGGGGAAGATCCCTGGTATTATGAAGAAGAAACGGACTATCCGTTTTCTACTCCGGAATATACGTTCCCGGAGGGAAGCCTTCGTCGGCTGGATTATTCCTGTGAGGGAGATTAGTCCTTTTTCATTGTAAAATCCTCTAAATGTGTTATAATCCAATTAGACAAAGGAGTCGTGTATGAAAGACACAAAAATACAATGGCACCCCGGATTTGTGGCGGCTATGAATCTGGAATTCAAAGAAAATAAAAAAGACCTGATATTTGAAAAGGAACATAATCTGAATACAAAACCGCTTGAAGTAGATCTTTTGATTGTTAAAAAAGACGCCGCCATACGAGTTTCAAATGAAATAGGCGCCTTCTTCCGCGGACACAACCTGATTGAATATAAATCTCCCAGGGACCATCTGGATATAGATGTATTTTATAAATCCATGGCAAATATTTCAGAGAACATGGCTATGTGCTCAGAAATCCATGGAAGGGTATATACTATATCGAAGGGAATATACCGTTTCCGACACAGATCATCGTCACAAAAAAACTGGAAGAAAAAGACCATGCATGGCTGCGGGCGTTGTCGGAGAACTTATAGAGGGAGGATATTGAAAATTTACTTGGCAGCATCCGGTATCTGACGGAGATACCAGACAGGGAAATGGCGGATTCTGTTTTGGAAGTGAGCCTGAAAGCAAACAAACAGGTGGTACAGGAAATGATAGGAGATGATCGTATGTATGAAGCTTTGATAGAACTCATGGAGCCACGGCTGGTTTTGAGGGATCAGACAAAAATAGAAGAAGGGATACGGCAGGGAATGCAGCAGGGAATACAGGAAGGAATCCGGAGGACGGTAAATGCACTGCGGAAATTTGGGGTAAAGGATGCAGAGGTTAAGACGGCTATTATGGAAAATTATGGGCTTTCCGGAGAGGATGCGGAAGAATATCTGTAATTTTGTAATCTATGCAGACAAAGGGCCAGAGGCAGGAAATGAGAAATCACACAGCTAAATTCAGTGGTAAGGAGCAAAATCATATGAAATCATTAGTAATTGCAGAAAAACCATCGGTAGCCAGGGACATCGCGCGTGTTCTGCACTGTACGAAAAAGCTGCCCGGCGCCATGGAGGGGAAGGATTACGTAGTCACCTGGGCGCTGGGGCATCTGGTGACGTTAGCAGATCCTGAGGAATACGATAAAAAATATGCGCAGTGGAATCTGGAAACGCTGCCGATGCTGCCGGATCAAATGCAGCTTGTCGTCATCAAACAGACGGCGAAGCAGTTTAAGGACGTAAAGACACAGCTGTACCGCAAGGACATCTCCCAGGTTGTCATTGCTACGGACGCCGGCAGGGAGGGGGAATTGGTGGCGCGCTGGATTTTGGAAAAGGCGGGCTGCCGTAAGCCGTTGAAGCGGCTGTGGATTTCCTCTGTCACCGACAAGGCCATCCGGGAGGGCTTTGCTGGCCTTAAGGACGGGCGGGAGTACAACAATCTCTACGCCGCTGCCGTGGCGCGCGCCGAAGCGGATTGGCTGGTCGGGATCAATGCGACGCGTGCGCTGACCTGCAAATACAACGCGCAGCTTTCCTGCGGCCGTGTGCAGACGCCGACGCTGGCTATGATTGCCAGAAGGGAAGAGGAAATCCGCAAATTTAAACCGCAGGAGTATTTTGGCATGACGCTTAGGGCAGGCGGCGTTTTGTGGACCTGGCAGGATAAAAAAAGCAAGGGCAGCCGTACCTTTCAGAAGGAACGGATGCAGGAGCTTGAGAAAAGCCTGGGTCAAAAAAAGCTGAAGGTAACCTTTGTAGAACGGGCTTCCAAAAAATCCTTTGCACCGGGGCTTTACGATTTGACCGAGCTGCAGCGGGACGCGAATAAGCGGTTTGGCTATTCGGCCAAGGAGACGCTGAATATCATGCAGCGGCTGTATGAAAACCACAAGGTGCTTACGTATCCAAGGACCGATTCCCGCTATATCAGTACAGACGTGGCGGAGACGTTAAAGGAGCGCTTACGGGCCTGTGCCGTAGGCCCGTATAAGAAAATAGCGGGCAGCCTGTCGGTAAAGCCGATTCGGACAAACAGCTCCTTTGTGGATAATAAAAGGGTCAGCGACCACCACGCCATTCTGCCGACGGAGCAGTTTGTGCAGCTTGCGAATATGACCGTGGAGGAGCGCAGAATTTATGATCTGGTGGTGCGGCGTTTTCTGGCGGTGCTCTGCCCGCCGTTTGAATACGAGCAGACGACGATGCACGCAGAAGCGGCAGGAGAAGCATTTACGGCAAGAGGCAAGATCGTAAAGCATCAGGGCTGGAAGGAAGCGTATGAAAATCCGTTGGATTTGGAGGATGAGGAGGACGGAGAAGACGACGTCAGGGAGCAGACGCTGCCAAAGCTTGAGACAGGCAGCAGCTTTGCCGTGGATCAGATCCGTATGACAAGCGGCAAAACAAAGCCGCCCGCACCGTTTAACGAGGCGACGCTTTTGTCCGCCATGGAGAATCCGGTCAGATATATGGAATCTAAGGATGCGGCAGCGGCAAAGACGCTGGGCGAAACCGGAGGACTTGGCACGGTTGCGACGCGTGCGGACATTATTGATAAGCTGTTCAACACCTTTTTAATGGAAAAAAGAGGAAAGGATATTTTCATAACCTCCAAGGCAAAGCAGCTTTTGGAGCTGGTGCCTGCGGATTTGAAAAAGCCGGAGCTTACCGCGGCATGGGAGATGAAGCTTTCCAAAATTGCCAAAGGACAGATACGAAAGGATGATTTTTTAAAAAATATCCGGGACTATACGGTGGAAATTGTCGGAGACATTAAGACGGGAGAAGGAACCTTCCGCCATGATAATCTTACAAATAAAAAATGCCCGGTATGCGGAAAGCGCATGCTTGCCGTCAACGGCAAAAACAGTAAGCTGCTGGTCTGCCAGGACAGAGAGTGCGGACACAGAGAGACGGTTTCGAGGGTGACAAATGCGCGCTGCCCTAAGTGCCATAAAAGGATGGAGATGTATGTCAAGGGAGAGGAGGAAACCTTTATCTGTGTCTGCGGCTATAAGGAAAAGCTCTCTGCATTCCAGGCCAGACGGCAGAAGGAGGGAGCAGGTGTGAATAAAAGAGAGGTGCAGAGGTATTTGGAGAAGCAGAAGAAGGAGGCAAAGGAGCCGATAAATAACGCCTTTGCCGAGGCCTTTGCGAAGCTGAATTTAAAATGAACAGTAACATTTTTTTGATATACAGCCCCCAAAAAAATAAAAGGAGATGTAAAGGAAGATGAAAGTATGGAAAAAATGCCTTGCAGCAGTCCTGGCAGCAATTTGCCTTCCGCTTGGATCTGCGTCCGATCTGGTTCCGGCGGCGGAGCGGGCATCCGATGCACAGAAGGTATTCGTAGAACAAATCGGCAGCAGTATTGTGATCGGAAACGGATACATGGAAAGGGAGTTTTCGACTGCAGGGGGAAAGCTTGAAACGGCAAGGATTACAAACAAAAGGACAGACAACGGGGAAACGGACTTTATACCGGCAGACGGCAGTGAGGAGTTCATAATCCGCACGACGAAGGAAGGGAATGAAGCAGCGGCAGACCGGGAGTTTGCGGCAAGTGCGCTGACTGTAAGCAAAGCTCCGGAGATCGAGGATACGGCGGCCGTGATAGGCGGCGTGGAAAAAACCGGGAAAAAGGTGGCGTTTGATTTTGCGCCGTATACCTTTAAAGGTGTGCCCTATACGATCCGTGAAGTGATCGTGATGTACGACGGAGATCATTTTATGCGCAAATATATGGAGATTGACGTTCCGGAGGACAAAAAAGCGGAGGCGGCCATTGATTATATTGATTTGGAATCGTTAAAGGTCAATGATTCGGACGCTGTCTGGACGATTCCGACCAATGCCGGCGGGATTGTCCAGATGGAGCAGTTTAAAGCGAATCTGGGGCAGCCGATTTATATCCAGGGCATGTTTTTCGGATGTGAATTCCCGGCGGCGGACAATGAGATTGCAGACGGCACCGGTTATCTGAGATATTATACCGGCAAGAGCTTTGAACGGATGGAGCAGGATAACCAGCTGACGCAGGACGGAAGCTATATGACCTGGCAGACGGTGGCGGGCGCGGCAAGAAGCACCGACAATTCGGTCATCCAGGCGGACTTTTTTGAGTACATCAAGTCAATTGCAACGCCGTCGGAATTCAGGATTCAGTACAATTCCTGGTTTGACAATATGATGCTGATCGACGACGCAAAGATTTTGGATTCCTTTATTGAAATTGACCGGGAGTTAAACCAGTCGGAGGTACGTCCGCTGGATTCTTACGTAGTAGACGACGGCTGGGTGAATTATAACAACACGAGCGTAGTGGATGCGGCCCGTGCGGGTACAACGCTCAACCAGTCGGGCTTCTGGGAATTTAACAGCAAGTTTCCGGAGGGGCTTACGCCCTCCAGCGAGCTGGTTCATAATTTTGGAAGTAATTTCGGCGTCTGGGTAGGGCCAAGAGGCGGTTATAATTTCTACGGCTCACTGGCGGATATTCTGGTAAAAAGCGGAAAAGGAAGTAAAGCAGGCGGCGCAATTGATGTTGCGGACCGTGTATATGTGAAGAATTTTACGGATATGGCCATAGAATGGATGCAGGAATACGGCGTCAATTACTGGAAATGGGACGGCTTTGCGGATACGGCGCAGTTTGGCGCGTTCCAGGCGGCAGACGGCGTCCCGGGATATCAGAACCATCACATGACGGGCGGATATCATCATATGTACCATGTGACGGATCTCTGGGAGGCGTGGATTGACCTGATGGAGGAGGTGCGCCAATGCGAGAAGGAGAGCAATATAAAAAATCTCTGGATTTCCCTGACCTGTTATGTGAATCCAAGCCCGTGGTACTTACAGTGGGCCAATTCCGTATGGCTGCAGTGTACGCACGATCAGAATGACGCGGGCTTAAGCCAAAGCAAGATGGACCGTCAGCTTACCTACCGTGACGCGGCCTACTATGATTTTTTGAAAAACCATCAGTTCCAGTTCCCGCTTTCCAATATTTATAATCATGACCCGGTATACGGAAAAGAGGGTACCGGGATGAACCAGAATACGGCGACAGACGAGCAGTTTAAGAATTATCTGTACATGCTGGCGACCCGCGGGACAGCCTTCTGGGAGCTGTATTTTTCGGACAGCCTGATGACGGAAGGCAAATATGAGGTGACCGGCGAGTTTTTGGAATGGGCTGAGGAAAATTACCATATTTTAAAAAATTCAAAGATGATCGGCGAGTCTCCGAATACCGGGACGGTTCTTGGCGGCTCTTCAAACGGGACGCAGAATGCATACGGCTATTCCTGTTTTGACGGGACAGACGGGATTCTTTCACTCCGTAATTCTGCGACAACGCCTAAGAGTATTACGGTGGATTTTGACCGTACCATCGGTGTTCCCGAGGACGCCGGAACACTGTATTACCATATAGAGCATTCCCATAACCTTACGGAGGATACACCTTCGGACGGTACACTTTCTTATGGGAATACATATACGTTTGAGCTGCAGCCGGACGAAGTGCGTATTCTGCGCATTTCAAAAGACGGGGATCTGACGCCGCCAAAATTTGCAAGGGTATACAGCGACGGCGGAAGCACCGTTACGGTTCGGTTTGATGAAAAAGTAGAGGGCGGTTCGTTCCGGGTCAACGGAACGGACGTATCCGACGCCGGGGCAAGCGCAGATAAGCGTACATTCCATCTGGCCGTGCCGCAGGGTGTGTTAAAGGATAACAGTACCGTTACCGTGACGGCGCAAGGCGTACAGGATTTAGCCGGAAACCGTATGGCGGATAACGAGGCCTCCTTCCGTTACTATGAAGGGAATAAGGTCGCTGAAGACCAGGGCTTTGTAATGAAATCGAAGAGGATAAAGGAAGCGGCGGATTCTTTGGCCGGCAACGGCGGATTTTCGGCTTCCGCGGTGATCCATACCTTCTCCTCCGGGGCGGTTTTGTCGCAGGGCAGCGAATACGCAATCGAAATCGGGCGGGACGGAAACGCCGTCTTTACCTTAAACGGCGTTGCGGCTGTTTCCAAAACAAAGGTCAATGACGGCAGTAAGCATGCGGTTACCGGTGTAAAGGAAAACAACGGTATGATAAAAATTTATATTGACGGAGAGCTGGAGGGCGCGGGCTATGACAGCGAAAACAGGTATTATGAGGTAAAAGCGGCAGATATTACAGTCGGCAGCGACAGCTTTGCCGGCATAATCAACGCATCTGTCCTGGATACGGCAATGGGCTACGATGCGGTAGAAGAGGCCTATGGAAAAGCAGAGGTTCCGGTCGGAGAACAGAACTGGGCGCTGGGCAAAACAGTAACCGCAAAATGGACCGACGGCAGCGAGATGCCGGAAAAATCAGACTGCCCATTCCGTAAGGTGACAGACGGCATAAAGGATACGAACGGCTACGGGGAGTTCGGCAGTGACGACAGTGGGGCTTCTTCTTATATCGAAGTCGATCTGGGAGAAGTGAAAAACATATCCAGGATCAACCTTTACCGTTATTGGTTAGACGGCAGAACCTATGGAGGGACTGTAATTGCGCTTTCTGAGACGGCGGATTTTGCCGGACGCGAGATTGTATACAATTCAGACGCGGACAATTTCCACGGACTCGGGGCAGGTTCAGACGAGCTGTATGCGGAATCGGAAAACGGAAAATCCATTGTACTGGATAAGGCCGTAAACGCAAGATATATACGTGTCTACATGCATGGCCGGGACGGATCGAATACCAACCATATCGTAGAGCTGGAAGCGATTGGGGAACAGGCGCAGGTTACCGGCGACGCAGATTACTCGGCTGTGGATGCGCTCATAAGCGGCGTGAACGCGATGGAACGCGATACATATAAGGATTTCTCCGCCGTTGACGCGGCAGTTGCGGCAGTGATCCGCGGAAAAGGCGCAGAAGATCAGGCGGAAGTAGACGCTATGGCGGAGGCGATTCTGAGGGCTGTTTCGGCTCTGGAGGAAAAAGAAGTACCGATTACAGCCGTTTTGGTAGCGGAAGCCGCAAAAACGCTCAAGGTAGGGGAATCCTACCGGATTACGGCTTCTGTAGAGCCGGAAACTACAACGGACAGCAAGGCTCTGACGTATACCTCCTCCAATCCTGCGGCTGCATCGGTTGACGGGAACGGAACGGTTACGGCTGTTGCGGCAGGAGAAACGGATATCACCGTTGCAAGCGTACGCCAGGGTGCGGCAGCAAAGGTGCATATCACGGTTACGGCAGATTCCGGCAATCAGGGGAACCAGGGTAACGAGGGCGGTCAGAACAATCAGGGAACAAACCCGCCGTCGAATACCATTCCGGCAGTTGGTACGGTTTTTAAGAACGGCGCTTTACAGTACAGGGTTACAAAATCCGATGCGAAGAAGGGTACTGTGGAAGTGACAGGGCTGACAAACGGCAAAAAGACCGTTATTGTCATACCCGCAGCTGTGAAAAAGGACGGCGTTACGTTTCAGGTGACGGGAATCAAAAAGAATGCGTTTCGGAAAAACAGGAAGTTGAAAACAGTCACCATCGGTAAGAATATAAAGAAGATTGGAGCAGGCGCATTTGGGCAGTGCTCGAATATCAAACAGATACATTTTAAGGGGACGAAGGCTCCTGCGGTCGGAAAGAATGCTTTTAGCAAGGTGAAAGCAAACTGCAAAATCACCGTTCCAAAGAAGATGAGTGCAAAGCAATTCAGCAAGCTGAAAAAAGCAATGAAGAGCGCAGGTAAAAAAGTGAAGTTTGTAAAATAGCAAAAAGTCAGCCAGAATCGGAAAACAACCGGTTCTGGCTGTTTTTTAGCTATTTGTACATTTCAATGGAAATTCCAAAAAAAGTACAAAAATACAAAAAATATTTCATATGTTTTTGTAAAAATTTCGGGTATAATAAAACGAAACTACCGTTCTGCACAGCGTTTTGTACATTGGATCTGCACAAAAGGCCAAATAAAAGTGCAAACGGATAAAAAAGGAAAGGAAAGGAGAAAAGAATGAAGAGAGTTTTTTCATGGATTCTTTCGCTTGCTATGATAGCCGCATTAATCCCCGTCAGCCTGTTTGGCAATACGGTGACGGTATCTGCAGCCGAAGCTGACGCATCGGCGCAGAGCATAGCGGCAGGCGAGCGGAAAATCAAAATCAACGATGATTGGAGGTTTTGCCTGTTAGACAAGGCCAGGGCAATCAACAACAGCCTGGATCAGACGGCGAGCCAGCCGGGTTATACGGAAAGCGGCGAATGGAATACGGTGCAGCTTCCGCATGACTGGAGTATTTACCAGTCGTTTTCTGACAGCGAAGCGAGGCCGGCGCAGGGGTCGCTGGCAGGAGGTACCGGGTGGTACCGCAAATCGTTTACGCTTTCGGATGATATGAAGGATAAAAATGTCGTGCTGCAGTTTGACGCAGTCCAGAAGGTCAGCCAGGTCTGGATCAACGGGCATGACTTGGGCAAACAGTTTTTGGGCTATGTGACATTTGAATACGACATTACGCCGTACCTCAATTTTGACGGCAAAGAAAACGTGATTGCAGTGAAGGCTTATTGCAGCCCGAACAGCGAGCGCTGGTATGCAGGCGCAGGTATCTACGGCAGCGTATACCTGATTGCAACCGAAAAAGTACATATCCCGGTCAACGGCGTGCATGTGGCTACCGTTGTGGAAGAGGACGGCAAGTGGATCCAGCCGGATTTCCACACCGAGCCGGATATGGACGCACTCAAAGAGAAATCCCATATCAATGTACGCACCAGCGTGGAGAACAAGACAGGCGAGGCGTCTACGGTATCCGTAAAATCCGTAGTTTACAGCAAGGAAAATCCACACGTTGCAGAGGCGCGGCAGGATAACGTAGCGGTTGGGGCAGGAGAGACGGTAAAGGTCGATCAGCTCATGGAAATGGCAAATCCCGCGCTCTGGAGCGTAGACGATCCAAACCTCTACTGGGTAAAGACCGAGATCATAGAGGATGGAAAGGTAATTGATACGTTAGATACGCGGTTTGGTATCCGTTATCTTTACTTACAGCCAGGGTTTTTTAAGGAGTCCTACAGCGAGGAAAATACGCTTGGCGGCCTTTTTATTAACGGGAAATATACGCGTATTAACGGTATGTGCGAGCACCGCGATCTGGGTGCGCTCGGTATGGAAACCTACCAGGCCGCAATCGACCGCCGCGTCCGCAAGCTAAAGGACATGGGCGTCAACGTCGTACGCTGCGCACACGATCCGGTATCGCCGGAGTACATCGAAGCGGCTGACAGGCTGGGGATGCTGATTTTCGAAGAAGGCTTCGACCAGTGGATTAAGGCCAAGAACAGCGACGATTACCACAACTATTTTAACAAGGCAGAGGACGGTACGACGACCGTATTCGAATACAGCGGCGCAGACGGCACAGATACCCATATCAACTGGGTCAACCCGGATTTAAAGCCGAACTGTGTACGCGATATCCAGGCGATGGTAAACAGGGATAAGAACTCCCCGGCCATCTTCTTATGGAGCACCGGCAACGAAATTTACGATTCCTCCGACGGGCACGGAATCGATACGCAGTGGCTGTTGTCTTCGGCAATCAAAGAAATTGACTCCTTAGACAACATCCCATATTCCAATATCATTAACAAAGAGACGAAGCGTACCGTACGTCCGGAGCCGGAAGAAAATTATGCGGCGCTGCCGTCTGAGGCAAACGGATACAAGACGGATTATAACGTAAGGGGCGGGGGCAATACCGTCAAGGGCGGGGCTAAATACGGCGCGCGCTATGGCAGGCCGATTTCTGCAGCGCCTCCTACCTGGGACACCGGCAGCAGCAAAGTAACACGCAAATACGGGTTTATTGACAATATGGTCATGGCTGATATCGGCGGGCATAACTATTCAAGGGCGAGCAATCAGTACCCTGCCCATAAGAACCGTTATCCGAATGCCTGCGTAGTCGGCACGGAAAATGCGTCTGCATTTTATACCAGGGGCGTTTACAATATTGAGGATTACCAGGGCGCGAACGAAGAAGGCGGCCGCTGGGCGCACGGCAGCGGATATGCTTCGGAGTGGCCGTATAACAAGAACTTTACGACGGCCAGCATTTCCATCCGCGAGCACAGGGACGACATGGTGCCGTATATGTTCGGCGAGATGGTATGGACCGGGCACGATTACTTAGGCGAGCCGACACCGCACAGCTCTCCGTCGAGGAGCTCCTATTTCGGGATTATTGATACGGCGGGCTTTGAAAAGGATGCGTTCTATATGTACCGCTCCGCATGGACGGATATTCCGACCGTACACCTGCTCCCGCAGAAATGGAACTGGGATATGGGTACGCAGGTGCCGATTATGGTTTATACCAACGCGGCCAGCGTAGAGGTATTTATCAACGGCAAATCCATCGGCGTACAGAAGTATGACCGGGATACTGCGAAGCCGGTTTACTTAGACTTTGGCTATCAGGAGTATCAGGCAGGCGAATTAAAGGCCGTTGCAAAGGACAAGGACGGCAATGTCATTGCGGAGGACGTCGTTTACACTGCCGGGGAAGCGCAGTCTGTGGTTCTTTCTGGTGAAAAGTCCTTTGTGAAAAATGACGGAAGCGATTTGTTATATGTGGAAGCAACTGTTGTGGACAACGCGGGCAACATGGTGCCGACCGCGGACAACCGGATTACCTTTGACGTAACAGGCGGTGAAATCGTAGCGCTCGACAACGGAAATCCGAGGGACAGAGAGCCGTTCCGCGGAACGAATAACCACAACAACAGCAATACCAGCGACAACCGGAGGGCATTTAACGGGAAAGCGCTGGCGATTATCAAGGCGACAAAGGGAAGCACAGAGGATATCATAGTATCCGCAAAGGCCGACACCGCAAAGGGTCAGATTGGCTCCAACACGCTTTCGGTCGGCGCAAGGGATACCGTCGGGGACGGTACAAAGATCGTGTCCTACGATCTGCCGGAGATTACGACCGGCGTAGGTATTACACCGATTCTGCCCCAGACCGTAGGCGTTGTTTATGACGATGGCTTAATTCAGGAATATGAGATTACTTCCTGGAATTTAGAAAGCTTACAATTGGATGAGCCGGGAACCTATACCGTATCTGCGGCCTCCGATAAAATGGATCAGAGCGTGGAGACAAAGGTCCACGTAAAGGATATCGCTTCAATTGAGGACGTAGAGGTGACGACCGTTGCAGGCGTCGAGCCTCCGCTTCCGAGCTTTGTAACCGTAAATTACGAGGACGGGGAGAGCGGCCCGGCACAGGTGGCATGGGAAGCGGTCGATCCGTCACAGTACGCAGAGGAAGGCATCTTTGACGTAACCGGGCAGATTGGGCCGGACAAGGCCGTTACCGCAGAGGTACTGGTAAAAGAGATCCGGGCGATTGAAGAAATCTCAGTCAGCACCGAGCGCGGCGTTTCGCCTTCAATGCCGACGACGGTTGCGGTAGAATTTACCGACGGCTCAAAGGAGCAGATCGGCGTGAAATGGGAGATTTCCGACGAAACGGTCAATTCCTCCGGGCGTAAGAAGGTAACCGGCACCGTCTTAAATTCCGAGACAAAGGCGGTTGCATGGATTGACGTCAGCACGGTTGTATACGCAAGCGATCTGGCATATCAGGCAAAACCGGAGGGCAATGCCTATAAAGATACGATGGCAAATGGGGAAAGCCTGCAGGCAAGAGGGATGCAGGGCGGCCCCGGCGAGGTTTACGCAAAGGGACTTGGCACACAGGCCCCGGCTGAAATCGAAATCGACATCGCAGGCAAGGGCTACGAAAGGTTCCGCTCCTTAGTGAACCTAAGCCTGGTAAAGGGCGGCGTAGCGGCCCCGGGCGCAGTTGCGTTCCAGGTATATTTAGACGATGGGAAGGATCCGGTGTTCTCAAGCGGGACTATGGATCGGGCAAACGAAGCAAAAGAGGTGGATATCGACGTAACCGGAGCGTCTAAAATCCGTCTGGTTACCCAATCCAAATCGGGGGTTGCAGAGGACGATCTGGCCGACTGGGTCAACGCACGGTTTTTATCCGCAAATATCGAAATCGGCGAGATTGTAACGCCGCAGCTTTATACGGCGGATGCAAACGAAAAGCCGGAGCTTCCGCAGACCGTAGAAGCGACGGTTCCGGGCATTGCGGATCCGGTGGAATTTCATGTGAACTGGCTGACAAATGTATCAGACGGTATGTTTGCTCCCGGCACGGTACAGACCGTTTACGGAACCTTAGAGGGCGCGGCGGACAAGATGGTTGCGTTCAAATACATGACAGATTATAAGACAGCGTCTCAGGCAGAGGGCTTTGCCGGTAAAATCGGCGCCTGGAGCGTGACCGAGAGCTTTGACTATCCGAATGTCGCAAGCGGGCAGAAGGTACAGTTTAGCGCTATGAAGCTTACGCCAAGGCTTCTGTATTCCGGAAGCGCAGGGATGCTGGTAGAAAATGTAGGCAATTACGGATTCAATTACGGGGTATACCCGGATCCGAACGGCGGCGGCAAGAGCGTCGTATTTGCCACACCGGGCTTAAGCTATTTCCAGATACGCAACGTAGCGAGCTCGGATGCAAACTCCAACAACAACAGCTTTACCTTTGACGTATCTGCGGACGGCGAAAACTGGACCGAATTTACCGGATTTACCAAGGGCGATATTCTGCCGGGAACCGGCGGGAGCGGTCCCTGGGCGCAGAGGAATTATACTTCCAATGAGGACGCCGTATTCCCAGAGGGAACAAATTTCCTGCGTGTGAACTATCCGAACAGTACGACATGGCAGTTTAACATGACGCAGGCCGTGTTAAAGGGCGGCGAAGGTGGCGAGGAGGAGCAGGCCGTTTTGGCAGGCTTTGCATTGGACGGCCATGCAGGCTCCATCGATCAGGAAGCAAAGACCGTTACCCTGCCGGTACCGTCGGATTTGGATATCACATCCATTACGCCGGAAATTACGGCTACACCGGGCGCTTCGGTAAGCCCTACAGGGCCGCAGGATTTCACAAAGCCGGTGAAATATACCGTCACAAACGGAAGCGTATCCACGGAGTATACCGTAAATGTCAGCAGGGGCGTAACCGTTACCTTCCATCCGTACGGCGGTGCGGTAAACGGAAGCGAAGCGGCGATAGCACACTTTATCCCGCAGGGCGGCAGCGTGTTAGCGCCGGCCGATCCGGAGCGCGCGGGCTATTTGTTCGGCGGCTGGACCACAGACCGCGGCAGCAAGGACGCCGTGCAGGTAGATACAATGAAATTTACAGAGGATACTACCCTCTATGCGATTTGGAATAAAGATCCAAGGGTTGCAATCCGGACGGAAGCGGACGCCGGGACGCAGACCTGGCAGAATGAAAAGAACACCAACTATGGAAGCGCAGGCACTATGCTGATGCGCCAGCACAGCAATACCGCAGAGTACGGAATGTTCGGTGAGAAATTTACAAGCGCCAGCACCAGCGACGGGACGGATATGAAGACCGTATTTATCCGTTTTGACGTAAGCGAATTAAAGGCACAGGCCGTGAAATCCGTAAGCCTGTCGCTGCACTACGCGGGCAACCAGAACCAGCCGGGAAATAAC
>CANDKL010000023.1 GCA_947385255.1 uncultured Roseburia sp.
ATCTCTTTTTATCGATCGTACGCAGCTGCTCCAGTAAAATGACCGAATCCTTTACCATATCGTATTTTTCGCTGTCCAGCTCCACATGCGTCGGCAGCTTCGCCTTGTGCATCTGGGACGTAATCGCCGCACAGATGACCGTCGGGGAATGACGGTTTCCGACATCGTTCTGGACAATTAACACCGGTCGGACGCCTCCCTGCTCTGACCCGACAACCGGGCGCAGATCCGCGTAATAAATATCTCCTCTGTGAATCGCCATACTCTGCTCACTCCATATCTGTTTTGTTTTCTGATAGGAAGAGTATTTCCGGTTTTTCGGTTTCTATTCATCTGTCCGAATTTTAACTGTCAAAAAAATCGCGGGCGCCGACCGGCTTTTTATTTTTATAAAAAACTCTTGGAACACGCTTTCCGATATCGCAGGCAAATTCGTAATTGAACCGCCCGGAAAGCGCGGCAAGCTCCTCCATAGAAAGGAACGCTCCCCCGTCCTCTCCAAGCAGCGTCACAGTATCCAACGGCTTTACCTCCGGAATATCCGTCACATCGACCATGAACTGATCCATGCACACGCGTCCCAAAATCCGTGCCCTCCTGCCGCGAATCAGCACATAGCCCTGATTGGAAAGGCTTCTCGGATAGCCGTCGCCATAGCCGACCGGAATGGTTGCTATCCTGCGCGCCTCCGTCAAACGGAAGGTGCCGCCGTAGCTGACGCACCTTCCGGCCTCAAGCTCCTTGATATGTACGATTTTGCTCTTTAACTGCATCACGGGCTTTAAGGAAAGGGACGACCGGCTCACCTCATCGGAGGGCCAAAGGCCGTAGAGGATGATTCCGGCACGCACCAGATCCAGATTCGCCTGTGGAATTTCCGCAATCCCGGCGCTGTTAGAAGCGTGCTTAAGGGGAATTTCCACCCTTCGTTCCTCTAACAGCCGGACCATTTTCTGATACTGCCCAAGCTGCTCTAAGGCAGAGCTCTTGTCGGCTTCGTCCGCCCTTGCAAAATGGGTAAACATCCCTTCTAAGACAATGCCGGGCAGATTTACAAGCTCCGCAATTTCATCCGCGGATTCTTCTGTTGCCTGATATCCGATCCGGCTCATGCCGGTGTCGATTTTAATGTGAATACGCGCATCCATGCCGCAGCCCTGCGCCGCCTTCCGGTATGCCTCCGCCATCTCGCGGGTGTAAACCGTGGGACGGATCTGCTGCTTTACAATCTGTTCATAATCGTTTTCAAAGGTATAGCCCAGGATGAGGATTGGCTTACGGACGCCATGCCTTCTCAAAGAAAACGCCTCCTCCGCCGTTGCAACCGCGAAGCCGAACAGCTTTTTTGAGGGCTCCAGCTCCTGGGCAATATCGGCTGCGCCGTGACCATAACCGTCGGTTTTTATGACCGCAAGGATCCTTGTATGCGGCGCAATTTTTTCTTCTATGGATTTCAAATTATGGGCGACTGCATCCAAATCGATTTTTGCATATACCCGGTTATATTCTTTCATTGCATTTCCTGCCCCCATTCCAGCTTTTTGAATGCTTATGAAACATCCCGCATTGTTCCCGGCAGCTGTTCCAGAATATCGGATGCCAGCATCCCATATAGCCCCGTCTCCCGCGCAGCCCGATCCCCTGCCGCTCCATGCAGATAAACGGCAAGCGCCGCCGCTTCCTCTAAGCACAGGCCCTGCGCTAAAAGGCCCGTCAGAAAGCCCGAGAGCACATCGCCGCTTCCCCCGGTCGCCATCCCGCAGTTGCCCGTCGTATTGACAAAAAAGGTTCCGTCCGGCATACCGGTGACGGTTCTGGCGTCCTTTAGCACACAGACTGCCTGGTATTCCTCTGCAAACCTCCGCGCGGTTCCAATCAGATCCTTTTGAATTTCTCCGACGCTTTGCCCCAGCAAGCGTCCCATTTCGCCCAGGTGCGGCGTCACGGCGCGAAGACCTTGCGCTTCCTTCAGCAAAACCATATTCTTAGCCAGAATATTTATTGCATCCGCATCAAATACGATTTTCTTTTCCGTATACTGTAACGCCTTTGCCACAAGCATTTTCGCCGCCGGCGACGTCCCAAGCCCCGGCCCAATCAGAACCGCATCCGCCCATTCCATACAAGACGCCGGCACATCCATTATGCCGGCAAAATCCGGCTCCCCGGCGTCATATGTGGTAACAATGGCCTCCGGCAGCCTGGCCAGTAGAAGGTCCCGGTTCTCCCTTGCGGTCAAAATGCGCACCAGGCCGCATCCGCTGTAATAAGCCGCTTTTGCCGCAAAATAAGCCGCTCCTGCCATATCAGGAGAGCCCGCGATGATCAGGGCCTTCCCGTAGGTCCCCTTGTTGGAATAAGGCTTTCGCTCCGGCAGAAGCCGTTTGACGCTGCCCGACTTTAAATAACGGCCCTGCGGCTCTGTTCCCAGCAGGCTGTACCGGTCAATTCCGATGTCCGCCGCCACCAGCTCTCCTGTATACTCCGTACCCGGATATAAAAGCTGGCCGATTTTGGCAAATCCAAACGTCACCGTCAAATCCGCCCGGAAGGCGGTTCCAAGCACCCGGCCGGTATCCGCGGAAATACCGGACGCGATATCGACGGCAATTTTAAACGCCTCTCTGGCGTTTACGCCGTCCAGCAGCGCACCCAGCTTGCCCTCCACAGGACGCGACAGGCCGATTCCGAACAGCGCGTCCACGATAACGGCATAGCTGTCCTGTGTAAATCCCCCTCCTATCGGCACCTGGTACCGTTTGGCCGACTGATACTGCGCCCTTGTCTCCGGCGTCATTTTTTCCTCGTCCATGCAAAACATACATTCCGTTTCATAGCCTGCCAGATGCAATAGGCGCGCTGCGGCAAATCCGTCTCCTCCGTTATTGCCTGCGCCGCATACGACCAAAATGACCCCGCAGCCCGGCTGAAACCGGGATTTGATTTCGTGATATACAGCCAATGCGGCCCGCTCCATCAAAACGGCGGAGGGAATGCCGTAGTATTCGATAGTGTTGGTATCGTATTGCTTCATTTCCCGGGCATTTACCAGATATTCCATTCCTTTGTCACTCCTTTTCAACCGGATATCCTTCCTCCGGAATAAAAAATCGCCATATTCCTTCCTGCATACACAAGAAATACAACGATTTTTCACTCAAGCTCTTTTATCCTTTGCGATATTATAAGACAGCTGCATCAGGCTGTCTGAAAGATGTACATTTTCTACAATCACATTTTTGTCCGCCAAATCCAGATCCACATGGGCAAAATTCCAAATCGCGCTAATCCCAAGCCGGACCAGATGATTGGCAATGGTATCCGCCTTGGACTTCGGCAGAGTTAATGCGGCGATATCTACCTTATGGCTCCTTGTAAACGCATCCAGCTCCTCCAGCATATGAATCTCAATTCCCCGGACTGTTCTGCCCTTTAGACTGGGATTGACGTCAAACAGTGCGGTAATGACAAATCCGTACTTTTCAAAATCCGCATAATTGGCGAGCGCCTGGCCGAGATTGCCGGCGCCTATGATGATAATCCCGTGCTGCTCGCCCAGTCCTAAGATCTTGCCGATCTCTTCGTACAGATGCTTGACGTTATAACCATACCCCTGCTGGCCGAAGCCGCCAAAATTATTCAAGTCCTGACGGATCTGGGAAGCGGTTACATTCATACGCGAGCTTAAATCATTGGAAGAAATACGTTCCACACCTGCGTCAATTAGTTCACCTAAATATCTGTAATATCTTGGCATCCTGCGTATGACTGCCTGTGAAATTTCCTTTTCCACTTCAACCCCTCCCAGTATGGCGCGTTTTCGAACATTATAATGAATCTGCCAAAGGATGTCAACATCATTCGCTACATTATGCTTCCCCATAATTATTCTTTTTCCCCCGCGTCGTACATAGAAGCATTTGTTCTCCCGGCGTTGATGATATATAAAAGCTTATCGTTAAAATGCTTCTGTTTCAGCTCATCCGGAGGAGGACAGATATTCGGCGGTTCAATCGGAACAGGCTCTATACAGTCTATACCCTTCTGCTCCATAGCATACCTCCATTCCGCATCAACCCATTTTGACTGCCGCGCAAAATGTGACCAGCACAGAAAAAGAATATCTCTTTTCTCAATTTCATAATGCAGCGCCTTTTCCCAGTCCTCTCCGCTTCTTAAGCTATCCACATCAAAAAACACATCCATATCCGGCCGAACCTTCTTCATGCCCTGAATAATTGCCGCTACACGTTCTCTGTCCTGACTGGCATACGAAATAAATGCAGAAAGTACGTCTTCGCGTGAAACGGATATTTTCTGCTCCCGAAACGAGAAGCATTTCACTATAAATTTCAGCTTGGCAGCAATTATATCATTCACATATACCTTTGCATAGAATAATATCTGACGCTTACGGTACCGCTCTGGAAGAAAAACAGCAAAGCTGAACTCAAGGTAATCACCCTGCCATTGTCTGACCTCTTCATTATCTTCTATATCAATATCGGGAGATGTCAGGCAAATCCTTATCACTGCGCCGTCTTGTACCTTTAATACCCCCGAACGTATTTCCCTGACCGGTTCATCCGCATCCTTCATAAGCAAATCCACGGTATAACGAAACGCATCTTCATACATTACAATATCAATCATAGTATAATCGCCTTTTACCATTGTTTTAGGCGCAACTGCCGAAAATTGAACCTTTCTCAAATCTACAACCGTTTGTTCACCGGCAGAAGACGGTTCTGACAGAGCAACCGTTGTGGCTAATGAATCTGCATCAAATAAATTCGTATCTGCAGCTGATGAAACGGACGGAACCGGAATACCTGGTATACAGGCTTGCGCTGGAAAAGCTGCCATAGGCGCACCGGCGGCAGATGGTGCAAACGAAACTTCCGAAGCAGGCGGAATATGTGAATAAAGGATTTCATCCCCTATTCCCATTTTCACTGCACACTGCAGTGCGTCATTTAATTTTTCTTTCAATGC
The DNA here is from genome assembly GCA_947385255.1 of uncultured Roseburia sp. Classification (GTDB taxonomy): domain Bacteria; phylum Bacillota; class Clostridia; order Lachnospirales; family Lachnospiraceae; genus Roseburia_B. Next base: position 4,996 of record CANDKL010000023.1, read on the forward strand.
TTCAAAGCTTTGTATTCTTTTTCCTGCCTCAAATGTACATGCTTTCTGTATCAGATCTTCTATCTTATCCCCAAATACATCGCACCCAAAAGACAATTTCGGAAATGCCGTACCTGCCAAACGCTTATAAACAGCCAATTCCTTACTATCTGAATCCATAAACGGCAAAACTTTTTGATGAAACAGGCAGTATATGAGTAGACCAACCGAATAAATATCTGACTGTTCACTGCAGCATCCAGTTCTATAAACCTCAGGCGCTATGTACGCCAGCGTACCCCTCATCGCATGATTTGACCTGACGTCCCTCAGAAACAAAGATGAACTAAAGTCTCCCAGCTTCACGGAACCAACGTTATCGACATAAATATTTTTAGGCTGTATATCCAAATGCAGAATACCAGCCTGCCTGCAGGCAAGCAGCGCATTACAAACTCCAATCGCAATTTTCATCACATTATTTACAGAAATGTCCCTGCCTGTGAGATAATCTGAAAGCGTAGTATGGTATTCTTCCAGTATATATACTGTCCTCTCTCCGCATTCCTCTGTACACTCATAATCGTACATCTGAATCGTATTCATCAATCCATTCAGATGTTTCATTATTTCCAGTTCATATAAAGCATTCTTATATTTATTTAAATTCATGCTGCATTTGATGACCTTTAATGCGTAATTCTTTTCTCCGCTAATCTTAAATACTTCACTGATCGATCCTCTGCCAATCATGGAAGGGGTTCCTTTTTCCAGAAACCTAGGCAAAATCACATCAAATTCATACTGTGTTCCGCAATGCGGGCAGTATTTATACTTCTTTGCATCATAAAAATGCCCGTTTTTACATTTTGTAACTTTCATCAAGCGTTCCTCCTAATTCATCATCACAGGTTAAATGCAGGCGTTCCTGATGGATCAATCTATGTGTTTTCTGTAATTGAGCATCTGAAACCATAAAACACCTGTATCTGTCACTTGCTGTATCCTCATCAAACAAGTACGAAAACATTTTATATCCCATGCAAATATCCACATGGTAATATTTCTCATCAAGCTCGACAATATTCCACACATGCTTTGAAATCCCATCTATGGTTCCCTCCTGTAAAGTAGAAAAAATTCCTGCTTGATCCAGCAAAAACTGAAAGGCTTTCGAAATGCCCTTACAAACTGCTTTCCTCTTTACAAACACACCATAAATTGTCTGTCCAAAGCTTTCTGTAAGATCATATTGAATATGATCCAGTATCCAGTCATAAATAAAACATATTTTTTTATATGGATGCAAATTCCCCAAAAGGATCGGTTTAAAATCCTTGACAGTCTGTTCTATGTTCGCCCGCATCTTTTCTGCGTCCACCTTACAGCAAATATATTGCGGAGCAATCCAAATTACTTCATCACATTTTTCCAATCTCCATTTTCCTTCAAACCAGAAACAATTCGGTGTGTCTGTCAGAACTGCATGCAGAACCTCATTTATCTCCTGCAAGGAATTTCCTCTGAGCGAAATCCGAGAAGCATGTCCTGTAATTGCCCGCTTTGCTTCTCTGTATAATTGTCGGTTCTGGTCTGTGTTTAAAGCATAATACGCAAATACTCCCATATTCTGTCCTTTTAGCATTCCATCTTGATATGATACGTCCATTGTATCATATCAAGAAAGATTTTCACATCACTAACCGTAATTAGTTTTTCCAATGTTTCCGTGCCGGAACCCACATATCCTTCTTGACTTTTCGTTCCTTCTGCACTACAATCTATTACATCAGTAATATTTCAGGAGGCGCATGCAAATGAAAAGCTTACCCCAAATCTCAGAAGCCGAATTTGAAGTTATGAAAATCATATGGAAATATGCCCCCATCAGCACGAACGAAATCACAGACCGTTTAGTAAAAACAACAGCCTGGAGTCCAAAAACCATACAGACTCTGATCAAACGCCTAGTGACAAAGGGCGTCCTCTCTTATGAGAAGCAAAGCAGGGTATTTGTCTATACGCCACTGGTGGATAAGACGGAGTATATCGGGCAGGAAAGCAATACCTTTCTCAACCGTTTTTATAACGGCAATCTCTCCTCTATGCTGTCCGCCTACCTTGACAACGACCGGCTTTCCGAAGCTGAAATTGATGAACTCCGCTCCCTTCTTTCCAAAAAATAAACGGAGGATTTTGATATGGCAGAATTTATGATTCAGTTTTTCCTGTGCAACATTGTGATCAGCATGACGATCGGAATACTCCAGCTTGTAAAGCATCTGCTGAGAAATATCCTGACAAGCCGGATGCAGTATAATTTATGGTATGTATTGCTTGGTTTACTGGCGGTTCCCTTTCTTCCGGTTCAGCCGGCCCGCCTTCCGCAGATTTTTTCATGGCTCGGAAATTTCAGAAATGCGTCCTCATCCCCCGCCGGAACCGCTGTGAAGGAAACGGCTTCCCAAAATCTGTCCGCCGCAAATTGGATGAATGATTTCAGTATCTCCGTCAGCAAAAGGACGCCTTCCGCAATCGGCCGGATCCTGTTTGCCGTCTGGGTCATCGGTATGTTTGTCATGATTTTACGGATCCTAAAATCAATGCTCCGCTTCCACCGTATAAAAAGCTCTGCGCTGCCCTTGCAGAATCCGGCTGTACGCAGGCTGTATGATTCGTGTCTGGAGGAAATGCATATCAAAAGGCCGGTTCCCATTTACAGTACGGCATTTTTGAAATCACCTGTGATTGCCGGATTATTTAGGCCCTGCATCTATCTGCCGATCCATCTGATTTCCGACTATCATGCTAACGATATCAAATATATGCTGCTGCACGAGCTTGCGCATTATAAATACAAGGATGCATTGGCAAATTATTTTATGAATATCATGGGTGTATTATACTGGTTCCATCCGCTTGTATGGTTTTCGCTGAGGGAAATGAAAAACGAGCGGGAAATTGCCTGCGATACCTCCGTATTAATGCTCCTGGATGAAAATGCCTGTGAGGACTACGGAAATACCCTGCTGAACCTTGCCAAGAAGGTGTCGCTTACCCCATTTCCTTTTGTAGCCGGAATCAGCGGAAGCAGAAAGCATATGCAAAAACGTATTTTAAACATTGCAAATTATCATCCGGTTTCCCTTCGGAAGGCTTTGCACAGCGCAGCCTTATACAGCATCATTGCTTTTTTGCTTCTGGGGACGGCCCCCATTCTGTCTACACAGGCTTCGGAGCAGAACCGTTACTACTGGAATGAATCGGATCGCACAATTACATATCTGGACTTAAAGGATACTTTTGGGGATTATCACGGCAGCTTTGTGTTGTACGATGCGGCAGCGGATTCCTGGCAGATTTATCAGAAAGACAATGCCACTACACGTATCGCCCCCGCTTCCACCTATAAAATATACAGTGCTTTATTCGGCCTGGATTCCGGTATCATAACGCCCGAACAATCGCGGCTTCCCTGGAATGGGCAGAGCTATCCGTATAACCTGTGGAACGCTGACCAAACCTTAGAATCCGCTATGCAAAATTCTGTCACATGGTATTTCCAGGAGCTTGACCGAAAGACAGGCCTGCCCGCCATAAAGAAGTATATCAGGGAAATCGGCTATGGCAACCAGATCATAAAAGGAGATGCCTCCTCCTACTGGATCAATTCTTCACTGAAAATCTCTCCGGTTGAGCAGGTTGAACTGTTAAAGAAGCTGTATTACAACCAATTTGGATTTGCACCGACGCATATGAAAACTGTCAAGGACTCCATCTGTCTTTCTTCCACAGCGGAGGGCTCTCTTTTCGGAAAGACCGGAACGGAGGAGGTGAATGGAGAAAATACTTCCGGCTGGTTCATTGGATATGTGGAAAAAGGCCCTCACCCCTGCTTCTTTGCCACAAATATCCAAAGCGACAAACTCGCTTCAGGCCCTCTTGCCGCGGAACTTACTTTTTCTATTCTATTTGATTTAAAAATATGGAATACCTATCCGAAATGAGGAGCAGATAAGCTCCTCATTTTTTCTGCTCAGAAAATGATTCGCGATGAAAATCCGACACAAGCGAAATTGCGATTTCCTTCGCCAATGCGCTCGACACCTCTCTTCCGTCTGTCCTTCCAAGACGCACGCAGAAATACAGATTCCCCTCTGCGCGTTCTGCAAATCCGGTAAACCATGCATCAACGACTATGCCGTCCACTTTGCCCATTCCTGTTTTTCCATATATCAAACTATCTGTCCGCTCCTGCTCTGTAACCAGCATGACCTGCTTTAAAGCATTTTGTGTTTCCTCTGAATATTCCGAATGTTCCCCAAAAATGCATTCCATAACCTCTGTCTGCTCTTTGGGTGAAATCAATAAAGACGATTCAAGCCAAAATCCGGTTAAAGCGCGGTTATTGTTGTTTGTATTGAACCGTCCCTCCCAATCGGAAATATCACAATTGCCGTATTGAAGCTTTTCCAATTCCTCCTGCATCCGGTCCTGCCCAATATCATCTATGAGTTGTCTGTAATACCATACACAGGAGGTGCGGAATGCTTCGCTGAAATCCATATCCTTATTCCAGTCCTCATTCCAGAATACTTCGCCGCTCCACTCCCTTGTGGAATCCTCCGGCGTGGTGATGCCGTGTTCCAGCGCAGTCAGGGAAGATATAATTTTAAACGTAGAACAAGGCGACCGTCTGTCCGCTGCAAGCTCCTCATTATATATCGTGTACTGCCTGTTAGAAGCATCATAGATCACTGCCGTTCCATTCAATCCGTTAAAATATCCGGACCAGTCTGCCCCTATAATCTCCGGCTCCGCTGCCATGTCTCCGGTATCATCTTCCACAACAATCCTTTCTTCTGTACGATGTTCCTTCGAACATCCCGCAAAAAGAATTGCACATGCGAAGATCCCATATCCCAATTTCAAAAAGCTGTTCCTCATTTTTTAATTTCCCCTTTCTTCTAATCTGTTCTGGTATTATGCGCCTGCGACGCCTCTCCCGTTACAATGTCCTCCTGTCTTTCCAAACCAAAATAGTAATTGAAAATACTTCTTCCCGCAGCAGTGGCATTGGAGGATCCATATCCGTTTGCAATCCTGACTGCTATGGTGATTTCCGGCGCCTCCGCAGGCGCGTACCCAACAAATAATGCGTGATCCGGCCTGTTTTTTGATTCCTGCGCCGTCCCGGTTTTTCCCGCAATGCCAATCCCCATATCGCGCAAAACAGAATTGTTCTGTGCAAACTGCACCATTCCGGCGCCTACCGTATCCCATACGGCATCCGGCAATTCCACCCTGCCCTCCAACACAGGAGCTTTTTCTTCCAAGCCTCCATCTCTGTCCGCTGTCCCCTTTAGGATAGAAAGCTGAAAAATATTCCCTCTAGACGCTACCGTATTCACATACCGCGCCAATTGCACGGTCGCATAATTATGGGTGCCCTGCCCGATTGCAGAAGGAATGCCATATGCATCTGTCACATGCGGTTTGGATTCCGCAAGCTCAACACCTGACTTTCTATCCAGGCAAAAAAGCTTTGCATATTTCTGTAAGCTTCCTAACGCGGCACGATCGGTATATTCCAAACCATTTAATGTTCCCAGCCGATAGGCGATTTCACATAAATAGTCATTGCACGAATGTTCAAGCGCAGCCGGGGCATTTACAACATTGCCGTGTCCGGTATGCTTCCAGCACTTCAAATTCGGAAATACTTTATCAAACACCCCGTCGCAAAGCACCGAGCTGTCGGACGAAATCACCCCCTCCTGCAGCCCCGCGATAATGGTAATTGGCTTAAAGGTCGAGCCGGGAGCCGTCAATTGCTGTGTCGCCCTGTTATACAACGGAAGCGCCCTGTCATGCAGCAGTCTGTTGTAATAAGCAGTATCCATCTGATTGGCCAGACGGTTGTTATCGTACCCCGGATAAGATACAAGCGCCAAAACCCTTCCTGTTTCCCGCTGTACGACAACCGCGGATGCAGAGCAGGGATCTAGAGCCAATTGTGCCGGCGTTATCTTAAGCTCCTCTATTTTCTTTTTTATAAATGAGAACGCATCTATTGCCCCGGACGCTAATTTTTCATAATCATCGTCTGCAGCCGGCAGAATCTGCTGATCGTATAAAAGCAGGCAGATATCCCTTCCCTCAATGCGGTTTTCAAAAAGCAGCCACTTCCATACTATTTTTTCAAATTCACTGTCATCCGCAATTTTTTCCCCGATACGATCGATCAGGAAAGCAAACATCTCATCGGTTGTGAAATACCCCCGTTCCGATTCGATCACCCCGTCTGCAATCCATCCGTTTTCGATCGCATGGGTCAAAAATTCCTTCACGCTGATTTGGCTCTTAGCCTGCCATCTTTTATATACGTCATCCTCCTTATCAACAGAATCCCCGTTTAAAAGCCCTGATTGATCTGCGATATAAGATACATACTCCTGCATTTCCTCAGATAAACGTTGGTATTTTGTATTTCCATCCAGTAATTCCTGCCTTAACGCTTCTGACACCTCTTCCCTTTTCTCCTGCAGCACCTTTGCAATATACCGCTCCAATTCCGTTGCATCCGCATCATACAGGCTGTCCAGTTGAATCACGGAGTTGTCAACCATGGCCATGTAGACATCATAAATCGGGATACGGATATCCGATGTATCCGAAATGTGTGTCTTATCAAAGCTCTTTGCATTGATTAAATTGCTTGCAAGAATTCCCGCTAAATTTTGCTCCAAAATTTTGTAGACCGTAATTTGCAAATTTTTATCAATCGAAAGCGTTACATCCGTCCCGCTTACCGTTTCCCGAATGATTTTTTCTTCCCCTGTCCTTTTCCCCACATTATTGACCGTAATCTCCCTTTCTCCGTCCATTCCCTACAGCTCACTCTCCATAAACTGCTCAATGACCGATTTTCCAACCACGGAATCGGACGTATAATCCCGATCCAAATCCGCATACTGTTCCATTTCTTCAGATGAGATTTTTCCCGTATATCCAAGAATATGTGAAAACGCCTCTCCCCCGGCATACACCCTGTCCCAATCCTGTCCTATCTCTATCCCGGTCAGGGACTGGTTATTTTCTGACAGGCAGGCCACTGTCTTCTCCGAGACGTCCCTTGCCAAAACGACCGGCACATATTTTTTATATGCATTGGCTGACAGCAGATATCGGATCCCGACAATCGTTAACATTTCTTCTGCCGTGAACTCTCCCGGCAGCCCGTATTCTTGTAATTCAGTTTCAGAGTATGCACGTTTCCCCTCCCCATAAAGCGCAAATTTACTATTTCCTGACAAAATTTCCATCATCTCATCTGCGCTCACATCCATCTGTTCCGGCGTCAGATCCTTAGGATCTGCTTCCCCGAAGATATCTGCCTTAAACCGTTCTAAGGCACTTCCCGTTGCGGTATACACATAACCGCCGTTCTCCCCTGCTTCTATTTTTAACCCGTGATTGATTTTCTCATGATTTTCTTTTAGCCTTCCTGCCACTCTGTAAATGATACTATTTAAAGATAACTGCCGTTCCCGCTCCGATGCGTAGGTTCCGTTATCTACCATTGTAACAGTATAAACCAATTTGTTACAGGCCAAAACTTCCCCGTTACAGTCATAAATATTTCCCCTTATGCTGGGATCCCTGATTGTCCTGGTAATCCGAAGCTCAAAATCCTCCGCATATTTTTGACCGTTTACAATTTGCACTTCAAATAAATGATGAACTAATATAGAAAAAAGAACGACAAACAGAATCTGCAATGTGAAACACCTTGTATTTTGATTTTTTCTGATAATCTCATTTCTATCACGAACCTTTCTCAGGAAATTTCGAATCCTATTTCTTTTAAGGTTTAAATATTACGTACGTAATATTCTTGGGCAAAAAAATTTGTTGCCGGTATAAAGCATCAAGAAGTGATTCAAATATTACATGAGTAAGATTTATATATCAAGCGATTTCATAGAATTTTAAGAATCTCCGGTAACCCCTCGTTACTTTTCACGGGATGGGGAATTTGTTTTTCCAAAAGCGACGCCCTAGGCTGGCTTTCGGCAAAGACTGTCTTTCTCCTGCGAAGAACTGCATTTCACAATCTTTTAGGTATATCTGCTGTTACAGACGTCGGATTATGAAAAACTGCTGCACAATGCAGTTGGATACTTTTCGCCGTATTCATGGGCTTAATCAATAACCAGCTTAAGACCGCTTCCTTCGAATCCGCAGGCCTTTAAAAAACGCCGGTTCTTAGCGCGTGGCGATTGCTTGCAATCGTCACACGCTTAGCACCGCTGCGTTTTTTACGAGCGGGAGCGTGTCGGAGGATTCGAAGGGAGCGGTCTTAAGCGTCGCTATCGAATCAGCCCCCAATACCACGACAAGTATTTCCCCACCCCGTGAAAAGTAACGCTTTTAGAATCACATTGCAATAAACGTGTGTTTGGCTCTTGAATCCCACTGACAAATGTGCTATATTAAACATAGAAAAAGGGAAAGCCACAGAAGCGGCTACCCTCCAAATAAGTTTTAGCAGTAACCTTTTACAAGGTCAGCCGTCACTATTGGTAGTAGTGGCGGCTATTTTCGTTTTCCCTTAAAAACTGTGTAACACAATCCAATAAGGGCAACAATGAATATTCCAGTCTGAACTAAGTCTGAACTAAGTCTGAATATGTAATCATCATTGGCAACGCCCTCCTTTCTTTCGCACCCATCCGGGTATGATATCTGGAGGGTTAGCCCCTCCGAAACGGAGGGTAGCCGCCTTTGGTTCTATGGTTTCCCATAAATGGAGTATAGCACACATTTCCGTGTCAGGCAATTATAATATTCTGTTTTCTTCCCGGTCAGAATATTGTTGATTACTTTTCACGGGGTGGGGAAATTGTTTTTTCAAAAGCGGACTTAAGCGTCGCTATCGAATAACCCCCAAATACCCAAGGGCATCATTTCCCCACCGCATGAAATGTAACATGAAAAATAACCAGGACGTCTTTTTCCATAAACAGGGGATTGCACTCTTTTCCATCAAACAGTATAATAAAAAAAATACTCAAGACAAGAGAGGAAGAGAAACCATGAATTTTAACAAATTCCGAAAAAAAGCCGCCCTTCTGCTGGCTGCCGCCGTTATTTTCACCGGCCTCCAGGGCTCGCATACCCTGATCCATGCCAGTCAGGCAACCGCTTGGACCGCAGCCGAGTCTGCATTCGCTCCGGCCAAAGCCGCCTTTGCGAAGCTGTTAAACGATTATGCCCTGTACGGCGTCCTCACAGGCGGCTCAGATCTCCCTGTTTATCAAAATGCATCCTCGCAAACCGCCGTCCTAAACACCCTTCCCAGCGGCAGCCAGGTAAAGCTCACAGATGTCGTATGGAATGAGCAGGGCCTCTGGTACGGCATTGCCTTCGCCGTCAGTGACAGGGACTGCGGCGGCTATATCCAATACGATTATGTTGTAACCGAGGATGAACGGCTCGCCGAATGGGAAGCCCGGTACCTTACGGGTCCTGTGACAGGATCCTTCCGGCGCGGCGCCTCAGGAAGCGCTGCCAAACAGACCTCTGCTTTTCCGAAAAGCTACCGCCCGCTCATCCGCAAGCTGCTGCAGGCACATCCCAACTGGAAATTTGTGCCAATGAATACCGGCTTAGACTGGAACAACGTCGTAAAAGCAGAAATGGCAGACAGCCGGAATCTGGTGCAGACCAGCCAGCCCGACTCCTGGAAATCAAAGGCTCCGGGAGCCTATAATGCCGCAACCGGAAAATGGGTCATCAAAAGCGGAACGGACTGGGTACAGGCTTCCGAATCCATTATCAAGTATTATCTGGATCCGCGGAACTTTTTAACAGAGGAATCGGTATTCCAGTTTGAACAGCTCGTTTATGGCAGCTATCACAAAAAAGCCGGCGTGGAAAAAATACTAAGAGGCACCTTCATGTCGAACAAAAAGCTGGAGGACGGCTCCGGCGGTAAAATCACCTATGCCCAGGCATTTATGAAAATCGGCAAAAGCTTAAAAATCAGCCCCTATTTCCTGGCAAGCCGCGTCCGCCAGGAGCAGGGCGTAAGCGGGAATTCTCCCCTGATATCCGGTAATTACCCCGGCTACAAGGGATATTACAATTACTTCAACCGCCGCGCTTCCGGAGTCGGAGAAGAGGTCATCCGCCGCGGCTTAGAGGAAGCGAAGGCCAACGGATGGAATACCCGCTACAAATCGCTTAAGGGCGGCGCAAAATCCGTGGCCTCTGATTTTATCTACAAGGGGCAGGATACCTTTTATCTGCAGAAATTTGATGTCGACGCGTCTTATGACGGGCTGTACTGGCATCAATATATGCAAAACCTTTCGGCAGCAGACAGTGAAGGAAAAAACGTGCAGAAAAGCTACTCGGAAATGGGAATTTTAAACAACCGCTTCGTATTTAAAATCCCGGTGTACAAAAACATGCCCTCTGCTCCCTGTCCAAAGCCAAAGGAAACCCCCGGCAAGCCCTCCTTAAGCTTAAAGAAAAGCAGCTCCGACGCTGTAAGGCTTTCCTGGGAGCGCAATTACGAGGCCGACGGCTATTGCATTTACCGCGCAGCCTCCAAAAACGGAAGCTACAAAAAGGTAAAGACCATCACCAAAAATAAAACCGTTACATGGTCCGATAAGAAGATCAAAGCCGGGAAAACCTATTTTTATAAACTGCGCTCCTATGTAAAAACGTCTGGAGGAAAAACCTATTCCGGCTATTCCAAGGTGCTCCGGGTAAAGGTTCCGAAAAAGTAGTTTGTTATAAGTATTTGGTTTTATTCGAGAGCCACGCTCAGATCCGCTCCCTCTTTCGCTACTGGCACGCTTCCGCTCGTAAAAGAGGGAGCGGATCTGAACCGGGGTTCGGTCAAACCAACGGTTCATATTCTTATCTCCTTTTCTCAAAAAAAGCACCCAAACCCAATATTGATATCGGGCTTAGATGCTTTTTTCCCACCCCTGCGAATGTATTGCGTCATGTAACTAAAACTGTCCGGAATAATCATTCAGGCCATCCGGTCCGGGAATCTCCTGTCCTTCTTCCAACGCAGCCATAAACCACTCCTTTTTTGCGTCCTCCGCATTGCTTATACTGCTGATTCAAGGGTTGCCCTGCAGGTCATGCACCCCGGCAGTTCTGGGAATGTCACGGCATATCCCCCTCCTTCCTTATCAGGCACAACCTCCATGCGGTAAGGCAGTTCCATATATTCATTAACTTTCCAGCACCTTACGCAGTTCATTAAAACGCATACCTTTTGACAAGAAACCTATCTCTAATTCTCTCTAAACTTTCCTTGGATCCGATAAGAAAATCAAAGCTGGAAAAACCAGGCTGCCAACTTCACTCTTCTGGTTCCATACCTTTTATCACTCCTAAAGAAACAAGCATTCTCACTGTATCTTTAATACCTGCTATATAGGAAATGTCAGCATAACGATGATTTACAGTTAATGCGCTCTCGACATACTCATTAATAACCAATCTTTTTTCCTCAGATAAGTCCAGTCTCTCGTACCGCTGCTCCGCCCTTGCTTCTTCACGGGTGTCGCTCTGATAAAGCTCATCTCTTTCAGCCAATTCATCCCGGCTTTTGTCCATGAATCGCCCCATTCCCATTTCTATCAATTCATCAATAAACCCATTCATTTTTTATACCTTTCCTTAGAAATAACATTTGTAATAATGAAACCATAAATAGACTGGTATAAATGAAACTTCTATTTTTTATACTATATATCATAATATGATAAATACATCCTTCTAATCATAGCATAATATGACATACAATAACAACATATATTTGGAAAAAAATGAAAAGGGGATTTTCTGTGAATATCGAACTTGATTACAGTAAACTTGGAAAACGCATTAAAGAATATCGCCTGAAAAAACATCTAACTCAAGAAAAGTTAGGAGAAATCATTGATGTGAATACCAGTAATATCAGTCATATAGAACGGGCTACTACGCAGGTAAGCCTTTCTTCCCTTGTCAAACTGGCCAATGCCTTAGACACCACATTGGATCAACTCGTCTGCGACAGCAGCCTGCCTGTTGCCGGGTTCTATATTGAACAGGATATCTCCAGATTATTACAGGGCTGCACGCTCAGTGAAAAGCAGATCCTCAAAGATATCATCATTGCTGCAAAGAAAACGCTGAAAGAACACCGACAATAAAAAGACGGCCCGCATCCTTGCATAGCCGTCTTTTTTCTAACTGCATTCTCAGCCCTCTTCATTCATTTTCAAAAGCTTCGCCGCCTGATCCGCCGCGATACAACCGTCAATAATCTCCTGTATATCCCCGTTCATAATCTTATCCAGCTTATAAAGCGTCAGCCCAATCCTATGGTCTGTCACCCTGCCCTGCGGGAAATTATAGGTCCGGATCTTTTCTGACCGATCCCCCGTTCCAATCTGGCTGCGCCTTGCCTCCGCTTCAGCGTCATGCGCCTTCTGGCACTCTATATCGTACAGCTTTGCACGCAGCAGGGCAAATGCCTTTGCCTTATTCTGAAGCTGTGACTTCTCCGTCTGGCTGTACACCACGATTCCGGACGGATAATGCGTCAGACGCACTGCAGAGTCGGTCGTATTGACGCACTGTCCCCCGTTTCCGGAAGCGCGCATCACATCAATCCGGATGTCCTTTTCGTCAATTTCCACCTCGACCTCTTCCGCCTCGGGCATCACTGCCACGCTGATCGTGGAGGTATGGATACGTCCGCCGGATTCCGTTTCCGGCACGCGCTGCACCCGGTGCACGCCGGATTCGTATTTCATGACGGAGTACGCGCCCTGGCCGGTTACCATAAAGGTCACGCTCTTCATTCCGCCGATGCCGATTTCCTCACATTCCATCGTCTCGACCTTCCAGCGCCGCCCCTCGGCATAATGCACGTACATCCGGTAAATTTCCGCTGCAAACAGCGCCGCCTCGTCTCCGCCTGCACCGGCACGGATTTCCACAATAACGTTCTTGTCGTCATTCGGATCCTTTGGCAGAAGCAAAATTTTGAGCTTTTCCTCCAGCTCCTCTATCCTAGTCTTGGAATCATTCAATTCCTCCTTGGCAAGCTCCCGCAGATCCTCGTCGCTTTCCTCATCCAAAAGAGCCAGGGATTCCTCAATATTCTGCTGATTCTGCTTGTATTCCTTGTATGCGTCTACGATGGGGGTCAAATCGCTCTGCTCCTTCATCAGCTTCCGAAAACGCTCCGGATTGGACGCCACATCCGGCTCGCTCAACTGGCTTAACACTTCCTCCAAACGCAAAACCAGATCCTCTAATTTATCAGATCGGAAGAGCGTCGTGTAGGGAAAGAGTGTTCTCTACTGTG
>CANDKL010000024.1 GCA_947385255.1 uncultured Roseburia sp.
GGACGATAAAGCCTTCGTCTGCCAGGATTTTTGTAGCGCGGACCGTTTCGGCGTTGTCCGGCAGCAGATATTTGGAATCCCGCATAATTTCGATTTTTACAAAATCGCCGCAGCCAAGCTCTCTGGCAAGGCGCGCAATCCGGACGGCTTCGTCGGCGTTTCTGGCGCCGGAGGTATTGGGCAGCAGGGTGACGCCTTTTGGGATATAATCTAAAATATTTTCCTGCTCCTTCGTATTTGCGCGGCGTACGGCAAGCGTGATGATTTGCGCGCCGGCGTATTTGACGGCGGCTTCAATCAGGTTCAGGGAATATTTGCCGGAGCCTAAGATAAAGCGGGATGAAAATTCATGTCCGCCAATGATAAGCGTGTCATTTGTCTGCATGATGAATCCTTCTTTCTTCTTGGATGATGGATAGGTGGTTTTGTGTGGAGGTATCAGGCCTCCGGTTCGCCTGCGAGGATGCGCAGCACCGCGTGCGCCTGATGTGCGGCGCACAGCATGACACGGGAGGAAAACAGACTGCCTACCTGTGAAACGTCGCTGCTTCCGTCGCCGCACAGGTAAAAACGGGAGGTGATCCGGCGTGTCTGTATGCTGTTGGCAGGGCCGATGCCGGCCATGCCGGAGCCGGCGACGATATATTTGTCCGGAAATGCTTCCAGTACGCCGTTTACCAGCATGGCCTTTGCCTGCGGATTATCAAAGGCTTCGCAGATGATGTCGTCTGCCGCCAGCAATTCCTTCAGGTTCTCCTCTGTGATGCGAACAGTGTCTGTGCAAAGCCCGGTATAGGGGGAAATTGCAGCAAGGGTGTTTGCTAGGGCATCGGTTTTGTACAGGCCGAGCTGCTTTACGGCATATTGCTGGCGGTGGAGATTGGTTACATCCACCTTGTCAAAATCGATCAGGTGAATGTTGCCGATTCCGGCTCTTGCAAGGGAAATGGCAATATTGGAGCCAAGGCCGCCAAGGCCGCATACGGCGATTCTGGCAGAGCGAAAGCGCTGCTGTAAAGCCTTGCCATGGCGGTCGGCTAATGCCTGATAAAATTCTGTTTCGGTGGGGGTGGAACCGGTCATTTCAGCCACCTCCCACAAAGCTTACAATTTCAATGGAGTCGCCGTCCTCCAAAACGGCGGTATCGTACTGTGATTTAGGGACGATTTCACCGTTTTTTTCGATGGCGATACGTGCGGGGTCATAGGCAGTGCGGGATAAATATTCCCGGATAGTCCTGCCGGATGCATCTGTGGGCGTTCCGTTGATTCTGACCATATCAGTACCTCCTGTATGTGTTGTGGTAAAGAGGGGATGCGGCCGGTACGGGATGCTTAAGGCCGCAAGAAAAGGAGAAGCTGCCGCCAGTATACCAGGGCAACTTCTCCGTAATATGCGTTGCAAAATTCCCTACGTTGGCATTATCCAAATCAGGTATATGGGTCGAAGGTGCTACCTTCCTCTCAGCCCGTCGTACAAGCTCCCCTGCTTTTGTGCAGGATTATCATACACCTTTTTGGGAAGAAATGCAAGATTATGATTTAAGGCCGTTGAGTTATAACGAACAGCCCGTAGCAGTTCGTTACATTTTACACCTACGCCGTACGCTGTCTTGACATATCAGAGAAAATAGCATATACTTTCGTAACTATCTATTGGAAAGAGATGAAAAATATGGAGGATACACAAAAAACACAGCTGTTTGAAAACACACCTGTTCCAAAAGCTGTTCTTTCGCTTTCAGTTCCCACCGTTATCAGCTCACTGGTTATGGTTATCTATAATCTGGCAGATACGTATTTTGTCGGCATGCTAAACGATTCCATACAGAATTCTGCCGTAACCCTGGCAGCGCCTGTCCTGCTGGCATTTAACGCGGTGAATAATCTGTTCGGCGTAGGGGGCTCAAGCATGATGAGCCGCGGGCTTGGGCGGAAGGATTACGATACGGTTTACCGCAGCTCGGCGATGAGCTTTTACGGCGCGCTGTTCTGCGGGATTTTATTTTCTGCCTTGTATACGGCCTTTCGGACGCCGCTTTTGTATCTGCTTGGTGCAGACGCGCAGACTCTGGCGGCAACGGGAGAATATCTGATGTGGACGGTGAGCTTTGGCGCCGTACCGGCAATTTTAAATGTGGTTCTGGCCTATCTGGTGCGTGCGGAGGGAGCGTCGCTCCATGCCAGCATCGGCACCATGAGCGGCTGCCTTTTGAACATTGTGCTGGATCCGATTTTTGTATTGCCCCGGAGGCTTGGAATGGGAGCTGCCGGTGCGGGCTGCGCAACCTTTCTTTCGAACTGTGCCGCTTGTCTGTATTATTTTGTGCTTCTGTTTGTAAAGCGGGGGCATACGTATGTCTGTATCCGTCCGTCTATGTTCCGTTTCAAAAAAGAAATCGTACTGGGCGTATTTGCAGTTGGAATTCCGGCAGCCATACAAAATCTGTTAAATGTAACGGGTATGACCGTGCTGAATAATTTTACGTCCTCCTTTGGCCCGAATGCAATTGCCGCTATGGGAATTGTGCAGAAAATCAATATGGTACCGGTGAATATCGCAATCGGTTTTTCGCAGGGCGTTATGCCGTTGGTGAGCTACAGCTTTGCATCCGAACACATCGGCAGGATGAAGCAGACGCTGCTGTTTACGCTAAAGGCAATGATGCTTTTTATGATTCCGGTTACAGTGCTGTATTATTTCAATGCGGGGGGCCTGGTGTCTTTGTTTATGAAAAATGGGGAAATCATCGCATACGGCACACGGTTTATGCGCGGAATGTGCCTGGCAACGCCGCTTCTGTGCATTGATTTTCTGGCAGTCGGTGTGTTTCAGGCGTGCGGCTTCGGAGCGCTTGCATTTCTGTTTGCAATTCTTCGAAAAATTATACTGGAAATTCCAGCGCTGTTTCTTTTAAATTACTTGTTTCCGCTGTATGGCCTGGCATATGCGCAGCTGGTTGCGGAATTTGTGCTGGCAATTGCAGCAGTGGCTGTAGTGCTGCGTTTGCTGAAAAAGCTGGCGCAGCGCTGTCAAAGGAGCGGCGAATCGCCTGTCTGATCAATCCATTCCAATCCGGATACCGCCCCGCCGTTCCGTAGGCTGGACAATGACAGATACCGGCTGTCCGCCGCTCCATTCGAAGGCATACGACTCCCCGGAGGCCTGCCCGATCAGGTTTTTCCAGGATAAATCCATTTTGATCTGCGGATCACAGTAACCGGACTGCCCCATCCAGCAGATGACCGCATCGGGATCGACGCAGATGGTGCCTTTGGTCTGCAGGTTGCTAAGGACAATCGGGTTGCCGTTGGAAAGCACGGCAACATAGGCGTTGCTGCCGGTTCCGGTCAGGGTAGAGGTGGCAAGTCCCTTCTGGGAAACCACACCGCAGCCGATAAAGCGGACGCTGTATTTGCAGTCCTGCGTAAAAGCAAGGATATTTTCGGATTCGACAGAAACCGTCTCGCCGACGGCCAGATGATATACAACGACATGCTGTGAATAGTCTGCATAATAGGTAATGGAATCCCCGCTCATTGTAACCTTCATCAGGGGCAGGTTTTCCTTTGTGACACGGCGCATCAGAGAGCCGATGGCAGCCTGCGCGATACTGCCCTGCGGGCCTAACAGCAGCTTTTCAAATTTATAATTTTTTCCGTTTGGACTTTCTCCTGCTATAAAGGCCCCTGCTTTGGTAAAGAGCACATCATTTCCTCTGCATGTGACCTTAAGGGTTAATTCGTTGACGGTTTCAAATGTTAGCATAATCTTCCTCCTAATCGCTGACCTGTACGCCGTAAAGGGCGCAAAGCCCGGCCAGATCCCTTGCTACGCCGTTGCCTACGGCATGAAATTTCCAGACTCCGTTGTGGCGGTAGATTTCCCCGATCATCATGGAAATCACGTTGGTATAGTAATCGGCCATTGGAAAGCTGACCAGCTCTGCGCCGGTATCTCCGTTTAAAATACGGATATAAGCGTCCTTTAGCATGCCGAAGTGCAGCCTACGTTCCAATGCTTCGTTTATAGTGAGCACAAAGACAATTTTCTGTACGCCGGAATTTAATTTTTGTAAGTCTATGGTAATGGATTCGCGGTCCGTGCCGGATTCCATATGGAATACGGTACTTTTGTCGGGGCTTTGGGTCTGCCCGTAAAATACAAACCATGTGTCTCCGGGCACCTTCCCGTCCGCGCCCAGCAGAAAAGCAGATACGTCTACGTCACACTGCGGATTCCTCGTATTCCAGCCCAGGCACGCTTTGATCCGCCGGAGCGGGGCGCCGGCTTCGATGGAAACCTTCTGGCCTTTGCGTACCGGCTTTAAAAGCGGCGGGATGGACTGCTGCCTGACAGGAGGTGCAGAAGCCTGTGCAGCAGACGCCGGTGCGGCTTGGATGGAATGCGCGGGTGCGTGCGATGCAGCCGATGCGGCTTGTGTGGTGTGCATTTGCAGAGCTCGATTCGAAGGCCTGTTTATGGATAAGAGAGTGCTTCGATCTGCGGCGCCCTTTGTTTTCATTGGAATGTTGATCATACTGCCTCCTTTGGTTTTCGGGCTGCGTTCCTTTTGTGTGCAGTGTTGTTGGTTATCAGTGTAGCATATCTGCGGGGTAAAGTCTATGGATAGATGCCCTTTTCAGAAAACAGTCGGTTTGCCGCGCCTCCTTACCGTATCATTGATGTGATCAGTGTTCTTTTACAATAACAGTCAGACGTGCCTTAACGCCGTCCTCCCTGGCATAAATATACGCTTTTCCTGCGGATGCGGCATGAATCCTCCCGTCCGAATCAACATCGGCAACGCTGGTGTTTGAGCTGGAGTATGCCGGCTTGTTTTTAGACGACACCTTCGCTTTCACCTGACGCGTTTCTCCAACGGTAAGCGAAATGCGTTCCTTCTCAAAAGCCACCTCTGGCTTTTTTACTGTGATCTCACAGGTTTTGCTGACGCCGTCAACCGTAGCAGTAATGATAGCCGTGCCGTTTTTTACAGCGGTAACCGTACCGTTTTCATCCACTGTGGCGACGCTTTTTTTGTTGGATTTCCATTTGGGTGTATGCTTGGAGGTGGACGTGACGGAAAGCTTTACCTTTTCCTTCCGATAGAGGGATACCGAGCTGCGGTTGATCTTTACCTTGGGCTGCTTTACGGTTACTCTGCAGCTTACGGAGGTTTTGTCCGCAGTAGCGGTGATGGTTGCGGTACCGGCTTTTTTAGCCTGGATTACGCCATTCTCGCTGACAGAGGCAATGCTGGATTTGCCGGATTTGAATTTGACCGGATGTCCGGTGGATACGGTTGCTTTGAGCTTTGCGCTGTATCCGATTTCCAATGAAATGGTTTTGGCGCTTAATTGAACGGTCGTTTTGCTGACCGTGATTTTACAGCTCGCTTCTCCGTTTTTGATTTTTGCCGTTATCGTTGCGGTGCCGGCTTTTTTGGCAGTGATTTTGCCGTAGGTATTGACCGATGCCACGCCTTTGTCGCTGGATGAAAATGTGGCTTTTTTGCCGGTGGAGGTGACGGCGATCAGATAAAATTCGTCACCGATTTGCAGTGTTTTGGAGCATGCGTTCAATACAACAAACTCATAGCCCGCAGGAGATGCATATACGGCAGTGGGATAAAAATTAGAAATAAAAAAAATGAAAAACATGCAGATGGCAGCAAACGCTGTCCGAAAAGACTTTTGTCTGTGTGACATAGAATTCCTCCATTCGAAATGGGCAGGAGGTCACAGCAAACCGACTTGAGTATTAATGTAGCATACTTAGCGACTGCTGTAAATAGGAAATTTATTTCTTTTTTAGTTTTATTGTGCGAAGCAGGCTGAGGACAAAGGCTGCCGCTATGATTCCCAGCGCGTTGTATGCCTCAGAATTGCCTGTATTTCCCAGGATAAGGCAGGCTGCCGCGGCTGACGCATAAGCCATACAGGCGGCAAACTCTAGAAAGGCGAATCCGAATTCCAGGACATTCAGGCCTCCGCCCGCTGCAAGCAGCAGAAAACAGGCCTGCTGTAAATTTCCCGCTTTTACAGGTTCTATCTTGCCTGTAACAAAATATCCAAGCAGGCCGGTCATGCACATAAAAACGCCCAGCCATTTGGTAAGCCGAAAGCCAACGGAGCGCGGAACGGTACTGTTTTCCCACAAAACCACATCGGTTTTCTGTGCCAGATTCCGTGCAGAGGGGGTAAAGGTGCTGTTGGTTAAAACAGCCGCTACATCGCAGCCGTAAAATTTTGCTCCGGCGAATGCTTCCTGTACGGCTCTGTTGCCGACCGGACCGGAGTAATATTTGCACTGGATGCCGTATGTTCGGCCCTCCTTGAAGGCCAGGATATCAATGCCCTGATCCCCGCTGGCGCGCGTGACCGTTATTTTAGAAAAGCCCTTCCGTTTTAGAAGCCTGGCACAGTGATATTCGTATTCGTATCCGTCTATCGGTTTTTTCATTGGTGTCCCTCCGTATATTTCTTATTTTAACATAAAATCGGAAGGCTGTAAGGCTTGTACAAAATTTTATTTTGATGGGACGGGGAAATACTTGCACAATTTTCCTGCGTTGATTATAATAGGATACAAAAAAGAAAAGAGGAAATGATTATGCCAGAAAACAGTACATGCAGCAGTGCATCTACCTGTACAAAGGAAAGCTGTGAGGGCTGCCAGAGCAAGGGCTCCTCTCAGATTACTGCGGAACCAATCAATGCGCTTTCTTCCGTGAAAAAGGTGATCGGCGTTGTCAGCGGAAAGGGAGGCGTTGGCAAATCCTTTGTAACGGCGTCTCTTGCAGTTGCTATGAAGAAAGCAGGCTGCGAGGTGGGGATTATGGACGCGGATATCACCGGTCCCTCCATTCCCAAAATGTTCGGCCTGCACGGCCCGGCCTACGGAACAGACGACGGAATGTACGCCATGCCGACAGAGAACGGGATTCGGGTGATGTCCATCAATCTGCTGATGGATGATGAGGAAGCTCCGGTGATATGGCGGGGACCGGTAATCGGAGGCGCGGTAAAGCAGTTCTGGACAGATGTGATCTGGGGCGATTTGGATTATCTGTTTGTGGACATGCCCCCGGGAACCGGAGATGTGCCGCTTACCGTATTTCAATCCCTTCCGGTAGACGGGATTATCATTGTAACCTCTCCGCAGGAGCTGGTGCGGCTGATTGTAAAAAAAGCATACAACATGGCAGAAATGATGCACATTCCGGTTCTTGGAATTGTAGAAAATTTCAGCTATGTAAAATGTCCGGACTGCGGAAAGGAAATACGTATTTTCGGAGAAAGCCATGTGGACGAAGCGGCCGCAGAGCTGTCGGTTCCGGTATTTGCCAAAATACCGATCGATCCGGAAATTGCAAGAGCAGCGGACGAGGGAAGGTTTCACGAGACCCAAAGCCCGTATATGGCGGCGGCAGTAGAAGCGCTGAAATCATGAGTCAGGAACAGCCGCAGCCCCTCCGCATGCTCTGGCAGAGGTGTACGGACGGCGGAGCGGCGCTTTTTGGGGTTTACGGTACGTCCCCGCAGCTGTGTCTGCCGCCGCAGATAGAAGGTCATCCGCTGACTGAAATTGCACCCTACTGCTTTGCCAGGGAGCAGCGCGGGATAAGCGGGGACAAGAGGGAAACCCTTTTGGGGGATTCTGGGGAGGCGTTCTGTTTACGGGAGCTGCACACAGACGCCGTAGAAGAGGTCGTCCTGCCCGATTCTGTGAAAAGGATTGGCGGATATGCCTTTTATAACTGCAAAAGGCTGCATACGCTCCGTATTGGAGCAGGCTTAAGGGATATCGGAAGCGACGCCTTTATGAACACGCTTTCCCTTCATCGGATCCTGCTGCGCTGTGAACCCGGGGAGCCGAGCGGAATCCGGCAGATTTTAGCGCAGCTTTCTTCGGATATGGAGGTGTGCTTTCTGGCCGGGAGTGATATGGAGGCCGTGCTTTTGTATCCGGAATATTATGAATCCTATGACGAGGTTACTCCGGCGCATTTGTTTGGCCGGAGTATTTCGGGTGAGGGATTTCGGGCAAGGCAGTGTATCCGGGACGGCAGAGTGGATTTTGCCGGGTATGACGCGGTATTTCCGCAGGCCTGTATGAAGGAGCGGGAGGAAACCTTAGCGCGGATGGCGCTGAACCGTCTGCGGTATCCGTATGCCTTGCGTAAGAAAAGCAGAGACATTTACCGCGCATATATCGAAGCGCATCTGCATGGAATCGCAATCCGTTTTGTGGAGCAGAGGGATCTGGAGACGCTTCGGTTTCTCAGAGAACAGGGGCTGCTTAACAGAGAGGTATCCGCAGAGTGCGCCAAAGCGGCGGCAGAGCTGGACTGGCCGGAGGGGGCGGCAAGCCTTTTGGGATGGCTTGCCGCGCAAAAAACAGAGAAAAGGAAACGGTATAGCTTTGATTTTTAAGGAGGCGGGCCATGGCGCATATACAGACGCAATCGGAGTGGGAAGCAGAAATGGCAGGCAGGCTTTTGCAGTTTATCCGTCATGAGCTGTATTTGGAGCTGCGCCATTTAGAGCCGGCGCTGTCTGCCCTTGTTTATCAAAAAACAGACGGCCTTTTGACCTTTGCAACGGACGGCAGATATCTGTTCGCTTCGCCGGAATGGATGATCCGGGTATTTAAACAAAATACGCCGTTTCTGGATCGGGCATATCTGCATACGGTGTTTCACTGTCTGTTCCGGCATCTGTGGACAGGAGGAAAGCGGGATGCGCGGATTTGGCATACGGCGTGTGATATTGCGGCGGAGCATGTGATTGACGCATTGGATAAAAGCTGCACAAGGCGGATTTTAAGCTGGATTCGGAAACATACATACGATACGCTAAAGCGGCAGGAGGACGGCATATCGGCAGCCATAATTTACCGATGGCTGAAAACACAGAAGGAAGAGCAGCTTGCGGCGATAGAGCGGGAATTTTATACGGATGATCACCGGTTTTGGCCGAAGGAAGACGAGCTGCAAAAGCCTCTTTGCAAACAGGCCGGACAGGACTGGGATCAGAGGGCCAGGCAGGCGACGCTTCTTAAGAACCGCAGGGGAGACAGCCCGAAGGATGGAGAGGAGGCCTTTGCGGCGCAGATCCGCGCCGCAAAGGGCAGGCGCAGCTATGCGGATTTTCTGCGGAAATTTGCGGTGCGAAAGGAAGAGGCACATTTGGATTTGGACGAGTTTGACCTGGGCTATTATTCGTATGGGCTGAGGCTCTATGGCAGACTGCCTCTGATTGAGCCGTTGGAAACAAAGGAAAGCTGCAAAATCCGGGATTTTGTCATTGTGATTGATACCAGCTATTCCACAAGCGGGGAGTTGGTGCAGGGCTTTTTAAAAGAAACGGCAGCTGTTTTGTCCCAGAAAAACAGTTTTTTTCAAAGCTTTTCGATTCGGATTCTCCAATGTGACGAGCAAATCCGGATGGATCAGACGGTATCTGCAGGCGAGGATTTCGAACGCTTTCTGGCGCATTTTAAGCTGTGCGGCGGCGGCGGAACCGATTTTCGGCCGGCTTTTTCCTATGTGGAGAGACTGCGGGAGGCAGGGGAGCTTTCCCATTTGGGCGGGCTTTTGTATTTTACGGACGGAAAGGGCCTTTATCCGCAGAAAAAGCCGGATTATAAAACGGCATTTTTGTTTTTGGGAGATTACGAGGAAAGCGCCGTACCGCCCTGGGCGATGCGGCTGAGATTAGAACCGGAGGAATTGCTGCATGAATATTAAACAGGCAAAGGAAGAAATTAAGCACACGGTACGGGCCTATCTGGCAAAGGATGACGCCGGCGAATACAAAATTCCGGCGATACGGCAGCGGCCGCTGCTTTTGATGGGGCCGCCGGGGATCGGCAAGACACAGATTATGGAGCAGGCGGCAAGGGAATGCAAAATCGGCCTGGTATCCTATACGATTACCCATCACACCAGGCAGAGTGCAGTAGGGCTTCCCTTTATTACGGAACAGACCTTTGGGGGACAAACCTGCTCCGTAACCGAATATACGATGAGTGAAATCATTGCCAGTATTTACCGCAAAATGGAGGAAACAGGGCTTACGGAGGGGATTTTATTCATCGACGAAATCAACTGCGTTTCCGAAACCTTAGCGCCTACCATGCTGCAGTTTCTGCAGTGCAAAACCTTCGGCAACCAGAGGGTTCCTGCGGGGTGGCTGATTGCGGCAGCGGGCAATCCGCCGGAGTACAACAAATCCGTCCGTGAATTTGATATGGTAACGTTAGACCGTGTGCGCAGCATTCCGGTCGAGGCGGATTATAGGGTCTGGAGGGAGTATGCAAAAAAGCAGGGCATACACCGTGCGCTTTTGAGCTATCTGGATCTACGGCCGCAGAATTTTTACCGGATCGAGGCGGATGTAGATGGGTTATATTATGTAACGGCACGGGGATGGGAGGATTTTAGCTATCTGATCATGGCGTATGAGGAAATGAACCTGCCTGTGACAAAGGAGATTGCTTTTGAGTATCTGCACCATGCAGATGTGGCCGAGGATGTGGCGGCTTACCTGGATTTGTATCGGAAATATCAGGATGATTACGGAATACCGGAGATTCTTTCCGGCAGGGTAAAGCCTTCCGTATACGCCCGGATCGACGGAGCGGCCTTTGACGAGCGTATCAGTGTGGTAAATTTGCTGTTAGACGGCGTGATGAAGCGGATGTCGGAGGTTTCCTTTGAACGGAATGTAACGGACGCCTGGTATGCGTTTCTGAAGGAATACCGCAAAAGAAGCGCCGGGAAAGACCTTTCGGCGGGGCGGAGTGAGGCTGCCGAAAAAACGCCTTTCACGCTTTATCTGCAGATGCGAAATGAGCTTCTGCAGGATTTAAAGGAGCAGGAGAGGGATGGTTTTCTGGAAAAAACGGAGGTATCCGAACGGAAACGGCTGCTTTTTCTTTTAAACCAGGCACAGCCGAATGGACAGACTGCCTCCGCAGAGGAAGCCTTCCTGCAGGCTAAGTCCGGTTTTGATGCGCAGCATGCGCGCTTAGAGGACGCAGAGGACGCCGCCGGGAAAGCGCTGGAATATGCGTTTGACTTTATGGAGCAGGCGTTTTCGGCAGGCGAGGAGATGGTAGTTTTTGTCACGGAGCTTACGGTACAAAGGGGAGCGGCGGCATTTTTGGCAGAATATACCTGTGAGAGGTATCTGAAATACCATAAGCAGCTGCTCATTGGTACGAGAAAAGCAGAGCTCTTGTCGGAGCTTGGACGGAAGTAAGTAAAGCCCGCGGCATCAGACGGCCCCCCGGATGTATCTTTGGTACGGACGGGGCGTTATCCGTTTTGAAACTGCAGCTGCGCGCAGAAAAATCCGTTTTCCATTTGTATCCTTAGCCTGCCGTTCATTTCCTCCATCATTTTCTTTACGCTCTTTAATCCGATTTGCGTACTTTCCACAGGATCGTACCTGTCATCTGCAAATTCCCTGATTTTGTTTGTTACCGAAATGACAAACTTTTCTTCCGAAGCAACTTGAATCAAAACGGCATTTTTTTTGTCCGCATATTTTATGATATTGGAAAACAGATTGTTCAGTACCCGTTTGAGAAGGGCTTCATCCGCTACCGCCACCGCTGTTTTAAAGCTGTCATCCTTCCCACCCCAAAGCTCTACCGTAAACCCTGCCAGATGCAAAAAATCTGCGTGCTCCTTTAAGCTGTCCAGGAAAACGGCCGCCGGCATCCGGACAAGCGACAGCTCCGCTGCGTCGACCGCCTCGTCAAAGACCAGTGCATATTCAAACATCCGATCGGTCAGCTCTCTCAAATCATCCGCCTTTGCCATGCAGCGTCCTAGATACTCCTCGTGCAGTTCCGGATTCCGGTTTAACCGCAGGATTTCCAGATAGCCCTTTAATATTGTAAGCGGCGTCCGCAAATCGTGCGAGAGCGCGGCAATCAGTTCTTGATTGGACTGATGCACCTTTTTTTCCTGTGTGAAATTATCCCGCAGCGTCATCCGAAGCTTATCCAATTCCAACGCCAGAATGCCGACCTCATCATAACCGGCCTGCGGCACAGCGGTCGTCAAATCTCCGGCAGACATCTGCAGAATCGCTTCCTCCAGGCCGACAATCACCTTTAGCTTTTTCCCGACAAAAAACAGGACGGCAAACAAAAACAGAAGGATGCATACGCTCATGCAAAATACGCCGTACGGTACAAGAAAATAGGAGCTGTGATAGAAGGAAATGATGACGCTCGCATACCCGTTCCGAAACCGGAGCGGTCTGGTATAGTTCTGGTTGACGTCCTCGTCCACGAAGCGGTACGCCAGCTGAAAAAACGTTTGAAACGGCGGATTCCAGAGCATAGCATCCGGATAGCAGCCTGTCCGGAACAATCCATCCTCCAGGCCGTAAACGGAGATGCTGGTATATTCGTCCGCCAGCTCAAAAAAGGGCTGCATCGCCTCCACAGCCTCCGTATCCTTCTCTGACTTCGGAATATTATACTTTTTGGCCTCTTCGTCCAGCCGGATCCAGAAATCATCATCCGGAATCGGCAGGATCTGAAGCCCGGAAGGAATATGTTTCGCCATAAAATAATAAACGTCCCATTTGTGAAACCAAAGATACCGGAAAAATGTCAGGCAGAGTATGCCCGTAACCAGGATCAGCAGAAAAAGCTTTGTCCGTATTTTCATATGGGAAAGACGCTCCCAAAGCGATTTTAGCTTAATCAAAATGATACCCCTTTCCCCAGGCTGTTTTGATATAGACAGGATTCTTCGGATCCGGTTCCAGCTTCTGGCGCAGATTCCGAATGTGTACCATAACGGTATTGTTCGCGCCGTAATACCAGGGATCATCCCAGATTGCTTCATACAGCCGCTGTGCGGAAAAAATCTGGCGGCGGTTTGTTGCAAACAGGCGCAGCATTTCATACTCGGTATTCGTAAGCTCCACTCTTTTTCCCTGCAGAAAAACCTCCTCCCGTTCTAAGTCTATCGTCAGACCGCGTATGGAAAGCTGTTTGGCTGCCGGCGCGGCGGCCTGCTGCTCTTTTCCCCGGTAAACCTGATAGCGGCGGATCAGCGCCTTGGCTCTTCCGATTAATTCCGGGTAGGAAAACGGCTTTTCCAGATAATCGTCTCCGCCGCTGGAAAAGCCAAGGATTTTATCGTTGTCTGTTGTCCTTGCACTTAAGAAAAGGATGGGGGCGTTACTGATTCCCCGGATGCTCTGGCACGTTTCATGTCCGTTTGGCCCCGGCATCATAATATCCAGAATAATCAAATCAAATTCCTGTGTCCGGATCTGCTCTAAGGCCGCCGTGCCGTCCTTGGCCTCCGTGACAGCATAGCCTTCTTGGGACAGCAGGATCTTTATAATTTCACGAATCTCAGGATTGTCATCTGCAATTAAAATCTGCGGCATTTTGCTCACGCTCCGTTCCGTTTATTTCTTGTCCTATTATATCGGATTTAAAGAAAAATAGGAATTTCTTTAGAAAACTTAAGAAAATTTTTATGGTATTTGTAAGATTTTGGAATTATTATGACGAGAAATAAGGAGGCGTATTGATGATGAAACCCAAATGTAAGCCCTATCTTTTTCTGACTTTTCTGACATTTTTTGCAGTATGGTATTTCGTATGCCGTTTTGCCCCTTTTGCGTCAAACGGGGACTGGAGCAGCCAGCACAGTGTCATTCCGGAACAGTTCCGGCAGCAGTTTTATGCGACGGGAAAGCTTTTTTGCGAATATGTGCCCGGGCTTGGCGGCGGGCAGAATAGCTATTATTTTGCCTATTACGGCCTGTACAATCCGGTCATTCTGCTTTCCTACCTGCTTCCGTTTGTAAAAATGAGCGATTATCTGATGGCCGCTTCCATCCTGTGCTTAACGGCGTCGGTTCTGCTTATGGATTACTGGCTTGGAACGCACGGATTTTCCACGCAGGTCCGGCTATCCGCTTCCATCCTGTTTCTTTTGGCGGCGCCGATGATTTATCATTCCCACCGTCATGTGATGTTTGTGAATTATATGCCGTTTTTGTGCATGGCGTTAATCGGCGTGGATCGCTATTGGAAAAAGGGAAAGTCCGGGCTGTATATTGCGGGCGTATTCCTGATGATTATGACAAGCTTTTATTTTTCCGTTGCGGGGCTTTTGGCACTGTGCTTATACGGCGTTAGCCGATGGGAACATGGGGAGCCGAAAAAGAAGGCTTTCGGGCTTGTGCTCCCTACGGCGGCGGCTGTGTGCCTGGCGGGCTTTTTGTTGGTTCCCACGGCATATGCCCTGTTTGCAAGAAGCGGCTGTTCGAATGGGGTATCTCTTGCAGAGCTGCTGATCCCGGATATTTCCGCTAAACGGTTTTTTTATCACGGCTACAGCATCGGCCTTACGGCGACTGCCCTCATAGCGCTGTTTCTTGGCATGGCCTGCAAAAATCTGAAGGAGCGTTTTTTGTCTGCCGGATGCCTCGTTGTGATGGCCATTCCGTTTTTTTGCTGGATTTTAAACGGCGGGCTGTATGCGCGCGGGAAATCCCTGATTCCGTTTCTGCCTGTTTTCTGCTATCTGACAGCCGCCTGCCTGGAGAAAATCAGGAAACGGGAAATTTCCGGCCGGATGTGCCTGGCAGGTTATCTGGCGGCAGCCGTCTTTTGCATAAGCGCTTTCCTTTTCTGTGAGCATGGAAGCCTGACAGAACCCTATCTGCTGCTTTTTGCCGAGCTGTTGCTGCTTCCGGTAAGCTTTGTGCTTTGCCGAAAAATAAAGCCGTTTTGCATTTTGTTGGCCCCATCCCTGTTCTGCCTGATCCTGTCCGATTCTGTTTTGAATCAGGAAAAACCGCTGGACGCCGCCTTTTATCAGGACGTTACGGATCCCTCCTGGGGAACGGTGATTTCCGATACGCTGCATAAGGAGCCCGGACTGTACCGGCTGGAGCAAGCCGGAACGCATGAGGAAAAAAAGGCCAACATGAACCGCACATGGGACGCGCGGCAGTGGTCGGTTTCATCGTATTCTTCCGCATATCAGAAAAATTATCAGGATTTTTGGCAAAAGATTTTTCAGACGGAGCAGCCGTTTCGAAATTGTCTGATGCAGCCGGTTTCGGAAAATCCGCTGTTTCAGAGATTTATGGGTATCAAATATCTGGTGAAAAGGTCTTTCGGGGAAAAGCCGGAGGCGATTGTACAGGAGCATGCGGCGCCGATTATTTATGCAACGGATCAGACGCTTTCGGAGGACAGCTATCGGAAGCTGGCGTTTCCGTACAATCAGACAACGCTGATGCGGTATGCCGTCACAGAGGACGGCGGCAGGCAGGATGCGGCACAGCTTGCAGCGTCTCTGCCAAAGGTATGGGAGACCGATATCCGGATACCGGAAAGCGATGCGGTACATAAGACGGACGGCGGCTACAGCATTCATACGGAGGAAGTAATAAAAACGACGTTATGGATTGAGGATCCGACGATACAAACAGAGGGAGAGCAGCTGTTTTTTCTGCAGTTCGATGTGAAAAACCACCGGAAAAACCGTGATGTGGTGATTGAGCTTTCGGGTATCCGAAATAATTTATGTGCAGAGAACCACTTGTATTACAATGGGAATACTACATTTACCTATGTGATGAAGCCAAGCAAACAGCAGAAGAGTATGGATCTTGTTTTAAAGGCCGGAGCATATGATATTTCAAATATCAGAAGCTTCCTGGGAGATGCGGCCGTTTTGACGGAGGATTCCCTGTATCAGTCTGAATTTGTGCCGGACTGGAACGCTACAAAGGGAAACAAAATCTGCGGAAAGCTGGAGGTAAAGCAGGATGGATCTCTGATTACTTCGATTCCGTTTGATCGGGGATTTGAGGTTTGGATAGACGGAACGGAGACGGAGACTAAGACGGTGAATACCGCTTTTCTGGGAGCGGATATTTCTAGCGGGGAGCATGAGATTACGATTGTGTACCATGCGCCGGGGGCGTTTTTGGGGAAGGTGATTTCTGTAGCCGGGATGTTGATGCTGCTCGTTGTAAAAGCTTTGGAAAAGGGCGTAATAAGTCCTCCCTCTGTTAAGTCTGTGTTTCACTCCATATGTTAGCCTCTGATTTCGTTTATTATATTTTTCTTCAACAATTCCCTGCCCGACATGACTGTTACAACTACGCATACCATTATGTTTAACAAAGCCATTCCAATACAAGGAAGAAGCGGAATATTATGATTCACGATAATAAAACGCAGTACATGCTGCATGATGTTTGCCAAAATAAATTTACTTATGAAAATAAGCACAAGCATACAAGCGCTGGTAAATATGCCATAAAAAAGCCCTTCGTTTACCAATATCCTACAAAATCCCTGCTCCGTAATTCCCATTGCCCGAAGGATTGCCAGCTCATACCGTCTGGATTGAATCTGATGGTTCATACTGTTTGTTGTATGCAATAAACTGATGAAAAACAGGATAATGGCAATTCCATAAAAGAAATACACTTTTTGCATGATGCTGCCATTCTTTTTCGCTAGTTCGGCCGTATTGTCACGTATCACACATTTGTTAAGCCCAACAATATAATTTTTAAGTTTATCACTAACCTCACCGCTTTTCGCATTTTCTTCAAGGTTTATATTTAAACTGTTATAATCTGCAATACCAAAATTAGATTCCATCATCTGCTGCGGCATAATTACGCTTACTACATCCGTACCGGAGCCAATAAATGCATCGGTTTCTCCCGTACAGCGGCTTACAATAGCAGAAACCACAAAATCCTGTTCCACATAGTTTTCATCGGACGCTTGAAATTTCAATAATTCCGCATGATCTACGAAAGTATGCTTAGGTACTTTTAATATAATATGGTCGCCAGCATGTATATCTATCCCATCGTAATATCCTGCGCCATCCATCAGCGTCTTTACTATCACCTGGTTATGTTCAACCATTTTATCGTAAGAAACCTCGCCTTCAAGCATATATTCGGAAAGAGCGGATAACTGCCCCTTTCCATACCCATATACGTTTACTTTTAATTTATAATCCGATTCACTTTGTTTTGTTGCAATTCCATTGTATTTTTCCATGATATGTTCGTCTTGCTTTCTGTCAGAATGTTCATCTATTTCCGGATAGAACCCTGTCCATTTCAAAATCCCGTTTTCCAATGGGATTTCCCCTAACGTATAAGAGACGGGAAAGAGTTCTTTGATTCCGCTTATATGTTCTTTCTTTATTTCGCTCTCAATCTTTTTTGGAATTACATGGCCCAAATCATCGTCTTCAATAGATATCCGTATATCCGTATAAAGGGATTCATCGGTCAGCATGGCATGTTCATTGTTCTGTTTCGCATTAACCGCAACATATGTGGAAGATACAAATAAAACGCCGCCCAAGGACAGGGATATGGTAATTCCCGCAAAAGCAGCCTTTTTCGCTAATATAAAACGCCTGCCAAGAGTTCCCATGATATGATGCTTTCTTAAGCTGATAATCTTACGGCTCTTTCTGTAGGAAGAATCTTTCATTTTTTCTGCCTGCGTATATTTACGCATATTCCGAATCGCCCCTGCCGAACAAAGTACCAAAAATAAAAGGTACAACAGAAAACCCAAAGCAAAAATATCCGTTGCCGCTTGAAATGTACCCTGAAAAAGAAATCTTGCCAGAATGATTCCCAGAATACCGCCAATGAAATATGCGGGGATAAACAAAAGAACCAATTCCATCAACATTGCCGCAAACATATTTTTTTCATCGATCCCTAAAACTTCCAGCAATCCATACTGGCGTTCCCTTTTTTGGACAATTACCCGAAAAATACTGTTGATTATAAAAACCCCAAATAAGAAAATGACCGCAAAAACTATTTTCTGCAAAAGATTATGATTGTTATCCAATCTGCCTAATAGGTAAATCAGCTTTCCAGCTGCATTACATTCATCTAAATGGGATGCAGTAAGAATAATATCCATAATCGTTTCTTTCGGCTCTGCGCCTATATAAACGGAAATGCCGTCATTTAGTTCAGGGTCTGGGCAGTGGATTCGATTCTTTTGTAAGAACGCAGAAAACTGCCCGTAAGCACGTTTCGCATCCGAAAATTCCAAATAAAGAAACGATGCTCCATCCATATCCAAAACCGTTTCTTTCTCTGTAAAAATGAAAATAGAATTGTCCGCCGTTTTTGCGCCCTCTGAAAGAATCCCTGTTAAAGTGAATCGTTCCCCGCCCAACTCCAAGGTACTTCCCAAGGCATCATCCATAGATCGGAAGAGCGTCGTGTAGGGAAAGAGTGTTCTCTACTGT